>JANLUE010001510.1:0-3165 GCA_031363325.1 Gemmataceae bacterium | reverse complement strand
GCCGACTTCGTTGGTTTGGTTTAGGATGCCGGTGGCCGACGTGTCTTGGCCGCCTCTACTGTTAACTGTTTTTTGTTCCTTAAAGCGACCGGCCGGGTGGCCCACGGGGGTGGTCGGCGCATCGATATCGATTCGGCCGATGCCGAAGTCCTTCGCCAGTGGTTGAAACAAGGCACGCCGATCGGGGCTGCTGGTTCGCCACTGGTGGTCGGCCTTCGCGTGAGCCCGACCGAACGCGTCCTCCGACTGAAGGCCGAGCAACAGATTCTGGCGACGGCGATCTTCTCCGATGGCAGCGTTCGCGATGTGACCAGTGCGGCCGGGTACACGAGCAACGCAAGCCACGTGGCCGAAGTCAGCCCGACCGGGCTCGCGCGAACCGGGACCGTGCCCGGCGAGGCGGCCATCACGGTCCACTACATGGGTCAGGTCGCGGCCGTCCGCTTTCAAGTCCCCCGACCGGACGCGCCAAACCCGTACCCAAGTTTGCCAAGCAACAATCGAATCGACGAACTCGTCTGGGCCAAGTTGCGGACGATGGGCATCGTGCCCTCGGAACTCGCGGACGACGCGACATTTCTCCGGCGCACTCATTTGGATGCAATCGGCACGTTGCCCGAGCCCGCCGAAGTTCGCACGTTCCTCGCCGACCGCGATCCCGCCCGGCGAACCAAGTCGATCGAACGCGTGCTCGATCGGCCCGAGTATGCCGCGTTCTGGGCGATGAAGTGGGCGGACATCCTCCTGGTCAACCGCGACAAGCTCGGCGACCGCGGGGCGTTCGAAATGCACCGCTGGTTGCTCGGCCAGATGTCGCGCAATCGACCGTACGACGAATGGGTCCGCGAACTGATCGCGGCCAGCGGTTCGTCGCATCGCACGGGGCCGGTCAATTTCTTCCGCGCGTCGGCCACGCCTGAAGAGATGGCCCGATCGGTGAGTCAGGCGTTCCTCGGCGTTCGCCTCGAATGTGCACAATGCCACCACCACCCATTCGAGAAATGGGGCCAGGACGACTTCTACGGACTTGCTGGTTACTTCCAGGGCTTGCAGAAGAAGAAGATGGTTGGCGACGAGGAGTTCGTTTCACATGCCGGGGCCGCGCTCGAAACGAAGATCCCGATGACCGAGCGGATGGTCGCCACCCGACCGCCGGGCGGATCACCGCTGAGCGAAGCGACCGGCGACCCGCGGCCGCGCCTGGCCGCGTGGGTGACGGCCCCGGGCAATCCGTGGTTCGCCCGGCTCGCCGTCAATCGCATCTGGAAGCACTATTTCGGCCGAGGTTTGGTTGAACCCGAGGACGATCTCCGCACGACCAACCCGGCCACGAACGAGCCGTTGCTCGACTACCTGGCCAAGACGTTGATCGAACGACGTTACGATTTGAAATCGATCAGTCGGCTCATTTTGAATTCGCGGGCGTATCAACTTTCGAGCGTGCCGAATGCGACGAATCGGGACGACGAACAATTCGCCTCGCACTATCGCGTTCGCCGACTGCCGGCCGAAGTGCTGCTTGACGCGCTCGGCACCGTGACCGGCGTGGCCGAAGACTACCCCGGTCGGCCCCGTGGCACGCGTGCCATCGACCTGTGGGACAACCGGGCCCCATCGTACTTCCTCGACGTGTTCGGCCGCTCGGAACGATTGAGCCCCTGCGAATGTGGCCGAACGACGGAACCCACGATGGCCCAATGCCTGCACCTGTTGAACGCCCCGGAAGTCGAACGAAAGATCGCCGACCCCGATGGCCGAGTCGCACGACTGATCGCCGCGAAGAAGACGCCGGATGAAATCGCGGACGAACTATGCCTCGCGGCTTTTGGCCGATTGCCCGGTGATAAGGAGCGAGCCGTCGCCCGCAAACTCTTTGCGACCGGTTCGCTCCAGGACGCGGGCCAGGATTTCCTGTGGGCGCTGCTGAATTCGTACGAGTTTCTGTTTTCGAGGTAGATGCCCCGGCGAGGAAGCGAGCCGGGGGGCGTGAGCCCCTCGGGTGAACCCCGGGTGACATCGTCGGTTACCGGAACGGTCCCGAGCAAAATGTTTGTGGTTCGGGGTTCACCCGAGGGGCTAACGCCCCCCGGCTCGCCTGGTTGGGCCAGAAATTCTTGGAGTGATTTCTCATGTCAACCTTCTGCGACGGCCTCGATCGACGTGGCTTCCTGCGCCTTGGCAGCGTCGGGGGCCTTGGTCTGGGGCAGTTTCTGCAACTGCAGTCGGCTCAGGCCGCGCCGAAGAAGGATGTCAACTGCATCTTCGTGTTTCTGATCGGCGGAATGCCGCAACACGATATGTGGGACTACAAGGCCGACGCACCGGCCGAGATTCGCGGCGACTTCAAGCCCGCGAAGTCGAATGTGCCGGGCATCGGCCTCACGGAACTGCTGCCGCACACGACGAAGATCACCGATCAACTCGCGATTTTCCGCAGCCTGACGCACGGCGATTCGGACCACGGCCGGGGTTATCACATCATGATGACCGGAAACGTCCCGGGTCCCGGCGACTTCAACGCGACCAAGAACAACAACGTCCACCCGAGCCTCGGCTCGATGGTCGCCCGAACCGCCCCGCCGGGTGCGGCCCTGCCGCCGTATCTCAGCGTGCCGTGCCTTCTGCGAAGTGGCGGGCCCGCGTTCCTCGGGCCGAGCTATGCGCCGTTCGTGATCGAAGCCGACCCGGCCGCGCCGGACTTCACGGTCCGCGATGTGGTGTTGCCGGACGGCATCGGTACCGATCGGGCGGTTCGCCGTCGCGACGCATTGCGCGAGATCAATCGTCTGGAGAAGGGCATCGAGTCGGCGGGCCGGGACGTGAAGGCGCTCGACACCTTCTACGACAAGGCGTTTCGGCTGATGACCTCGGCCGCCGCGAAAGAAGCCTTCGACCTGCGTCGCGAAAAGACCACGCTTCGCGACGCTTACGGCTCGAACAGTTTGGGCCAGTGCTGTCTGTTAGGCCGACGCCTCGTCGAGGCGGGTTGTCGCTTCGTGAGCATCGAGAACGGGCACTGGGACACGCACCGGGAAAACACCCGAAGCCTGCGCGATTTGCTCGTCCCGAACCTCGATCGCGCGCTGGCCACGCTGGTCGGCGACCTGAAGGACCGGGGGCTACTCGATTCGACTTTGGTCGTCGTGACCTCGGAATTTGGGCGAA
>JANLUE010001180.1:0-6251 GCA_031363325.1 Gemmataceae bacterium | reverse complement strand
CCGCCACGCTGGCCGGATCGGTTTACGTCGACACGAACGGAAATGGTTGCCGGGACAAAGGCGAGGCGGGGATCCGCGGCGTGACCGTCATCCTGACCGGCGAAGGAGTGACCAGGACGGCCGAGACGGGTTCCGATGGCTGGTACAAGTTCACCGACCTGGCCCCCGGCATCTACACGGTGACCGAGTGTCAACCGGATCGGTACGTCGACGGGGATGACCGGGCAGGGACCGCTGGCGGGTCGGTCGGGAACGACGTGGTCTCGGACATCATCCTGGGTGCCGGCAAGAACGCCACGGGCTACGACTTCGGCGAACTGAAGCCCGCCTGCCTGAGCGGACAGGTCTACGTCGATTCGAACAACAGCGGAACCCGCCAGGCCTCGGAGTGCGGCATCGCCGGAGTGAAGATTACCTTGACCGGGATCGACGATCGCGGCGAGTGCGTGACCCGGACGACCACGACTTTGGCCAACGGCACGTACTCGTTCACCGGCCTCCGGCCTGGCATTTACACCGTGACCGAGTGCCAGCCGGACGGGTACATCGACGGCAAGGACCGGGTCGGGAACGCGGGCGGAATGCTCGCCAACGACGAGATTTCGCGGATCAAACTCAACGCCGGGACGGCCGCCGCTTGCTACTTGTTCGGAGAACTCGAGACGGCCAGCCTGGCCGGGTCGGTTTACGTCGACGGAAACAACAACGGAACGCGGCAGGCCAACGAGTCGGGCATCGGTGGAGTGAAAATCACCTTGACCGGGACCGACGACCGAGGGATCGTCGTCACCCAGACCACGACCACGTCGGCCGACGGGAACTACTCGTTCACCGACTTGCGGCCCGGCACCTACGCTGTGATCGAGAGCCAACCGGCAGGATACACGGACGGCAAGGACAGGGCCGGCACGGCCGGCGGGTCGACGAACGTCAACGACAAGATCACTGGAGTCGTCCTGAAGTCCGGCACCAACGCGACCGGCTACTTGTTCGGCGAGAACCTGGACTGCAACCCGATCCAGGCCAAGGAGACCGCGACCATCGGGTACTGGCACAACAAGAATGGCCAGGGCCTGATCAAACGGTTCAACGGCGACGCCAATTCGACCCGGCTATCGACGTGGTTGGCCGCGACGTTCCCGAACGCCTTCGGGGCATCGGCCGGGGCCAACAATCTGACCGGCATGACCAACACGGAGGTCGCGGACTATTACGCGAACTTGTTCGACAACAATCCCGCGCCGAAGGCCGAGACCCAGATGCTGGCCGTCGCCTTCAACGTCTACGCCACGACGGCGACGCTTTGCGATGGAACGACAGACAGTCCGTTCAGCGTGACGGCTGGCGGTCTCGGGGCCCGGACGTGGGTTCTGAACGCGACCGAGGCCGCCGCGTTCGGCCTCTCGGCGGGCCAGTATTACTCCGTGCAGCAGCTCCTATCGGCCGCCGACTCGAAGGCGGTGAACGGCTCGCTGTACAGCGGAAACTCCGCTCCCCGCGGCGCGGTGGCCGGCGTGTTCAGCGGCATCAACGAGGCCGGCCACGTCTGATCGGCCACTTCGATTCGACACAACCCGAAGAAGGCGAATCCGTTCAGGTGGCCGTCGGCGATCGACTCGGCGAACGGCTCGCCCCAAGGGCTGGAAAACCCGCGGTGGGAGAGGTGCACCGGCTGAAGGGAAACCGGCCAAAAAATTCGCGCTCCATTTTCGAAGGCCACTCCGTTATAAGTGATAGTGTCGGTCGCCCTTCAGATGAGTCGGGCCGAATGACCCGAGTCCACCTGTCTCGCTGGCTCGCCGTGGAGCCGCTCGATGAGCGGTCGCTGCCGAGCCGGACTTGGTCGGGCAGCGATCCGCGAAGCGCGGTGTTGAGCCCCACCACGCACGTGCGACCGGCCGTTCCCGACGACCCGGACCCCGCACTCGAACCCGCGGACTTGCCCCCGCTCATCCGTCGAACGGTGTCCGGCTCTTTGGCTGGCTGGACCCCCCTCGGGGCGTCCATCGATAGCGACGCCGGACCGGCGTACATCGTTCAGGCCCGCCGGCCGGGCGGGACCGTGGAATTTCAGATCGACCGCCACGGCACGATCCACGAAGCCGAAGAAGCGGTGCCCGTTGGCGAAATACCGTTCCACATTGGAACCTGGCTGGCCAAACATTACCCCGGCGCATCGCTTGGGGAAGTCGTTCGCGTCTTTGGCCCGACGGGCGGCTCCTACGAAGTCGTGGTCCACGCGGCGGACGGGCGCGAAA
The DNA here is from genome assembly GCA_031363325.1 of Gemmataceae bacterium. Taxonomy (GTDB): domain Bacteria; phylum Planctomycetota; class Planctomycetia; order Gemmatales; family Gemmataceae; genus SIAJ01. The sequence continues at coordinate 3,993 of JANLUE010001180.1, read as the reverse complement.
TCGAAGCGACGCTCCACGACGATGGTGAACCAGTCGCGGCGAGCGCGGTCAACTTGGCTTCCGCGAGTACGACTTGGGTGGCGTCACCCGTCGTCTCGAGTTTTCGAGCCGTCGAGTTGGCCGGGCCGCCGATTGCGCGAACTGTGGACGCCATCGGCGTGCATTTCATCGATTGGCCGGCGCGCGAACCGGCTCCGACGTTCAGCGTTGAGGTCGGTCCGGCGGCCGAGCCGGAATCGAGCCCGAACGAAGATCGCTTGAACGAAGGCGACGACACGGCGGAGCGGCCGCCAACGTCCGACCGCGAGTCGGACTCGCCGACCCAGGCCGAGGTCGCGGTCTTGGCGGCCCTACGGACGTTCGTCCCAATCGACATTGAGGCCGTTGAACGCGGCCTCGATCGGGTACTCCGCGCCGTCCGTCGGGCCGCGATCGGCGACGAACCTCGTTGGCTATGGCGTGAATCGGCCGCGCTTTTCCTGCTCGGCATCGCGGCGGTTCGACTCGCCTGGCACCCGCCGACCAACGGTCGAGAAGTACTCTCGCGTGCGGCCGCCCGGCCCCGGAGGCTCGACCGCCAATGACCGTCGATTCCCTGGAAGAGCTGCTCGAGCAACTCCAACGCGGCGACGATGCCGCGGCCGAACAAGTCTTCCGCGACTACGAGCCCTATCTTCGCAAGGTCGTGCGGCGAATGTTGCCGGCCCATTTGCGCTCGAAGTTCGATTCGGTCGACATCGTCCAATCGGTCTGGGGAGACGTGTTCACGGCCTTCCGCGACCGGGGCATGCGATTCGCCAGCGTCCCACAATTTCAAGCTTTCCTCGTTCGCGCGACCCGGAACCGCTTCGTCGATCGCGTTCGAACGTATCGGACCGCCGCCGACCGCGAACGCTCCACGATCGCCGACCTCGACCTGATGACGGCGTCGAACCGGCCTCGCCCCAGTGAGGAAGCCGTCGCTTCGGAGCTTTGGGCCCGCCTCTTGAAGCTCTGCCCCGAGGAGCACCGATCGGTTCTGGAGATGCGGCGTGATGGGACCAGCTCAAATGAAATTGCCGACCGCGTTGGCCTGCACGTTGGCAGCGTCCGACGGATCCTCCGGGAATTGGCCGTCCGATTGGCCTGCGAGGCGCCATGAGTGGGCCCGCCACTCCCGAATTGTCCGCGCTCGTCCGATCGCCGGCCGACGAAATGCGTCGGCGCTGGGAATTGGGTGAGCCGATCGATAGCGAATCACTCTTGGACGCTCGGCCGGGGTTGAGGAACGACGCACTCGCCGCTTTGGACGTGGTCTACGAGGAATACTGCCTGCGCCTAGCCGCCGGCGAAATCGCCCCCGAGGCGGAAATTTTGCGGCGATTCCCCGAATGGGCGGATCGCCTGCAAGTCCTGTTCGATTGCCATCGGCTGCTCGACGCCGACGATCGGGCCGCGAGCGATTCTCGGCGGCCGACCGTCGGCGAAACGATCGCCGGTTTCGAGTTGGTCGAAGAACTCGGCCGTGGCGCGGGCGGCCAAGTGTTCTTGGCGACGCAAGCAGAACTGGCGAACCGCCCGGTCGTCGTGAAGATTTCGGCCCTGAATGGCTCCGAGCACCTTCTGCTCGCGCAATTGCAACACACGAACATCGTGCCGATCCACGCCGCCGCGATCGACCGGCCCCGGGGCGTTCGGCTCATTTGCATGCCGTACCTGGGGCGAACGACTCTCGCCGTCGTGCGGGACGCGCTCCAGTCGATTCCGCCGGCGCTTCGCTCGGGCGAACAATTGTCCCAGATCATCGCGCTGGAGAACCATGGGCCGGCCCTCGCACATGGACCCTTCGCGACGGCCCTGTGTCGAATCGCCGCCGCGCTGGCCGACGCCCTTCAATTTGCCCACGACCGAAACTTGGTGCACTTTGACCTGAAGCCGGAAAACATCCTGTTGGCTGCCGGTGGCGCGCCGATGCTGCTCGATTTCCATTTGGCCCAGGGGCCAATCGGGCCGGGTGATTGTCCGATCGGGCCGCTCGGGGGAACGCTCCAGTACATGGCGCCCGAGCAACGAGCCGCGTTGGCCGAAGTCGCGGCCGGTCGGCCCGTCTCAATCGCGGTCGACCATCGCGCGGACATCTACGGGCTCGGGGCCGTACTCTGCGAGTCCCTGGGCGGCGACCCGCTCGCGGTCGAATCGAGTCAGCTTCCGGCCTTGAACCCTCAGGTCAGCGTCGGGCTCGCCGACATCTTGGCAAAGTGCTTGCATCCCCGACCGGAACACCGCTACGAGACCGCCGCCGCCCTGGCCGATGACCTGCGACGACATGTGGACGATCGACCTTTGGTCGGAGTTCCAAATCGCAAACTGACGGAGCGCTGGCGAAAATGGCGCCGGCGTCGACCCGGGAGCTTGATGGCTGCAACCGCATTGGTCGTCGCCCTTTCGATTGTCGCGGGCATCGGCTGGCAGGTCCGGGATCGGGGCCGCGAGGCCGAACAGGCGCACCTGGCCGGCCAGGAGATGATGCGGATCGAACACTATGAGGACGCGATTCAATCCTTTGACCGTGGTCTCGGCCGGATCGACGGATTGCCGTTTCACGCGACGCTCGCGGGCCGCTTGCGCTCGGATCGCGACGCCTCCGCGCGGCTCGAAATTGGTCGGCAACTCCATGTTCTGGCTGAAGAATTGCGCGGGTTCGATGGAATCGCGCCCCTGCCGCCGGATCGGGCCGCGATCTTGGTGGCCAAATGCCGCGAACTCTGGTCGTCGCGCGAACTGGTCCCGGACTCGACGGACGACTGGCAGGACGTGGCGTTGTTCGCGGCCAAGAACGTGGACCATCGCGCCGCGCTCGCGTGGATCGACGAAGCGGAGTCCGCCCTGGGAGCCAGCGCGGTCCTGGCGTATGAACGCAATCGACATTGTCGCGCCCTGGGGCTCGCTACGGTCGACGGGCCGGCCGACCCGGAGCCGCGCACGGCTCGCGCCATCTACGCGCTTGGCCGATCGCATCTCGCGTCGGACGATTTGCTCGGTGCCATGGCCCGGCTGGAGCGCGCCGTCGCGCTGGACCCCGCCGGGCATTGGCCGAATTTCTATTTCGGCCTGTGCGCCTATCGACTCGGTCGATTCGAAGCGGCGGTGACCGCGTTCAGCGTGTGCATCGGCAATGCCCCGGTCGTCGGAGTTCATTTCCACAACCGAGGCCTCGCCTACGCCGCGCTGGGCGCGGCTGACCTCGCCCAACGCGACTTCGACGAGGCCGTTCGGCGGGACCCGAACCTCACGCGCCCGTGACCCGCCGGTCGATGGCTCAGGCGAGCATCGCTCAAGCCGGCCGCGTCGTGTCGAGCTCGTGCCCGTCAGAATTGTGCTAGGAGTAAGCATCTGCGCTGTACAATTAAATCTGTATCACTTGCCCTGTGGTTGTCGTCAAACGAACTGGTCGCAGGCTCTCACGAAACGCACTGTGCCTAACGAAAGGCTGATGGTGCACTATTCCAGGTCTCCGATTATTGAGGCAATTCTCGACATGCAGGTCGAGACGCAGATGCGCTTCGACTTGAGCGACCTTGCCAAGTGCCAAAAAGCGGTTCAAGCCGATTATCCGCACAAGGAGCAAATCAACGTTGCCCACGGTCGTTTCGAGGTGGGCAAAAGTACGACCGCGACAGCTTCTTCCTCGGTGTTGGGTCTCGAATTTCAGTCTGCCGACAGAAGTCAGCGATTTCGCGCTCGGTTCGACGGATTCTCCTTTCATAGGATGGCACCATACGCGGATTGGTCCCAGTTTCGAGCTGAGAGTTCGCGATTGTGGAGCGTTTACAAATCCAGGGTTAAGAGTCCTTCCGTCAAGAGGTTGGCTCTCCGATACATCAACCAAATCGACCTCCCAGGGCAGCAAGTGACCTTAGAGCGTTACTTCCGGACGTACATCCAGATCTCTTCGGAGCTACCCCAAGGGATGGTTGACTCGTTCTTCAGAGCGACGATTCCGATCCCGGACAT
>JANLUE010001142.1:0-17471 GCA_031363325.1 Gemmataceae bacterium | reverse complement strand
CCTGGTGCTGCAGTCGAGTCGTACCGATGCGGAAAAGAGCCCGATCGGGGAGCGGGTCGCCAAGGAGATCGACGCGTTCCTCCTTCGCTTCCTGTTTGGGCTCGACCTTGTCCTTCGCCGCGACCGGGGCACTTTCTTCGGGGGCTGCATGGATACACATCGCCACGCCGAGGCTCGCGACGACAAGAACGAGTGCTAGTACGGAGCTGCCCACTTTGAGTTTTGTGAGCAGCATGCCTTTCAACACGATATTCGTGAGATCAGCCGTCTGAACGGAGACAACACCGAGGCCCAAAGCCTGGCCTCGCGCGACGGTTGCAACTGCCTGCACTGTGGCCGTGATCATCGTGGCCGGCACGGCCGCCGAGGTGGCGTTCTCCGCCAGCACCGCAGCCAATCCGCCGCCGGACACAACGAAGCCGTGGCGACTTAAACGCTCTGCAAGCATCTTGCGGGCGGTGGCCAGCCGACTCGACAGCGTTCCTTCCGGGACCTTGAGCTGACGGGCCGCCTCCTGGCGGGTCCGGCCTTCCAGATCGCACATCACAATCGGAGTTAAGTATTTGTCGGGCAACTTGCCCAATTCCTGGTCGAGCAATGGTAACCAGTCCGTGAACGACGCCGAGGTTTCGACCAGAGGCTGAGGCATCTCCTTCACCTGGATCTCCCGAGAATGTTTTCGCTGCGATCTGCCTCTCGCTGCCAGGGAAGTGCGATGGGCCACTCCGTAAAGCCAATTACCGAGTAGGTCCTTTCGAGAAAGCGAAGCCGCTTTGCGTGCGAGCACCAGGAAGACCGCTTGAAACGCATCCTCCGCATCTTGGGGGTTGCGTAGGATTCGGAGACAGACGCCCAGCACCATCGAACCGTGCCGCCGGACGATCGCTTCAAAGGCCGCCTCATCCTTCTGAGCCACGAAGCATTCGAGCAGTTGGCCGTCGGACAGCCCCTGCGCGTCCCGAAGCAGCACCTCGCGCAAGCGATGAACCGCGGCATTCCCAGGACTCGTCGGCATACCGTTCGCTCCGTCCTTCCGATTCTCAAACCAATCTCAACCTAGTACTGTCATGGTTGAGACCGGCGCGTCGATGAATCTGTTCGGTTCACCCAAAAAGGATGACGCTGCAGAAACGCCATCCCAAGAGGGACCAGCGGCCAAGGCGGCCCGTGCAAGCAAAGCCTGGAGTAGTTGGCAGCCATGGATCTATGTCAGCCTTCTTGTTACTTCCCCGGCGTGAACGACTTCAGCACCTGAGTTCGCTCGGTCCCGCCCGAGACGGTCACGGTCTTCACGACCCCCACGCCAGGAGCGTGCCACGCCGTGGTCTTCAGGCCTTTCCCAATCGGTTGCATCTCCAGGTTTATCTCCCACTCGACCCTAAGGGCCCTGAATTTCCCCGCAGGCACCTCAACCTCTTCGTCTACTTTGACAACTGTAAAGGTCGGTTTCATGTTCGGCCCGTAGTCCCACGAATCCCCGTCTTTGGCCGGCAACTTGAGAAGCGGCACCAAAATGGGAAGCGCTCTCCCCCCGATGGAGATCGCTACGACTCCCTTGTGCGAGACCTCAACCGTGGAGTCCCCAATGGCCTTCCCTGCGTCCCCAATGGCCTTCCCTGCTATTTCCCGCTTGGTCGAGACCTGGAGCCGGCCATCTTTCATTTCTACTTTGGTAACCACTTCCGTGGTGATCTCGATGACCCTATCCGCCACGCTCGTCTCGTATACCCGCTTGTCGCCCACCTTCGTCGGATAGTAATAAGGGTCCCTATTCTTCAGGGCGGGGGCAGCCTCGCAGACTTGGCAAACACCCAAAATGGCACACACAATACTCCATGTCTTCATTCGATGCTGCTCCAGTGACCGACCACTCGATCGGACAGAACGTAACGTCAGAACCATATCCCGATGTCTCACCATTGAACGATTACGCCAAACGCTGCTGAGCCAGAAATCGGCGCATCAACATCTCTACCTAGTACTGTCTCTGTTTCGATTGGCGCGTCGATGAATCTACTGAGTTCACCCGAAAAACGTGCTGCTGTACCGACGGCGGCACAAGAGGGACACCACCACCGACGTGGCCTGTGCCAGCGGTGCTTGAGGTGGTTGACGTCTAGGGCTGAGTTTCAGCCTTCCTATTACTTCCGCGGCGTGAATGTTGTCAGCACCTGAGTCCGCTCGGTCCCGCCCGAGACGTGCACTGTTTTCACCTCCTCCACGCCTGGAGCGCCGTGCAAGTCTTTCCATGCTGGATGTCGCGGATTTGCGAATCACCAGCACGAACCAGAATGTGATCGTCGTCGAGGAACGCACATCGGCCGGGATGGAATTGTCCTTCGCTAGTAGAACCGTGAACATGGGGTGTGTCGCAGAGATTCTGAAATCCGGCTGACCAGGTTTGTTCTTCACTTTGACAGGGTGTTCGTCGGGCATGGCTTCCAGTTAGTCGTCCTTTTTCGGAGCTGGGACAGGCTTTACTCGTTTGTAGACCAGCAGCACGAGGTTCGAATCGGCTGTCGTGCGAAATTCGTCCGGGCGGACATGGTCTTTCGGATCGCGGCAAATCGTCAGAGTGTCCCCCTCGAGCTTGTAAATGCAAACCCATTGGTTGAGGAAAAACTGTAGGGTGATTTCCTTGGGCTTCTTGGTCGCATCAAGGCGGATGTCGCCATCCTCGCTCCCGTCCTTGAAACGGAACACGACCGCACCCACGTCGGGGTCGAGTGGCCCCACGGCCTTCGGATCCTTGGGAATTTTTGTGCGGTCGATCACCAACTCGTGCTGCTTGATCGGGAGTTCGCTGGCTAATACGTTCATTCCCTTCGTTTGCGTTTCCACGAGCTTCCAGGTGCCGTGCAGTTTCTGCAATTCTGTCTGAGTCGTTTCCTTTGCGCTGGCTGGCGGACCGTCGGCTGGGTCTTTTGCTTCGTTCTTCGGGCTTTTTTGTTCGGCCAGGGCAGGCAGCGCAAGCTTGCCAATGCCGTTTCCTAGCAAGGTCAGGCACACGAGTGCCACCGTCGCGATTTTGAGTTTTGTTAACAACATGGATTTCATTACTCCTTCGGCCAGCGCGGCAACCTTGGTCGTGGCAACGCTCGCCAGCGCACCTTGGTCGACAGCCACGAGCCTCGCGGTTCGGATTGTGGAAGAAATCACGGAATGTGGCACACATGCCGACGCAGCACGCCGCCCGAACAGGGCCGCCAGTGACCCGCCTGTGACGGCCAGCCCGTATCGGGCCAAACGCCTCGCTAACATTTGGTGTGCCGTCGATAGCCGACTCGAAAGAGTGCCTTCAGGCACTCTGAGCTGCGCCGCTGCCTGCTTGCGAGTTCGGCCTTCAAGTTCGCAGAGGACAATGGCCAACCGATACTTGTCTGGCAGGGCCATCAGCTCTCGATCGAGCACCTTCAGTAGTTCTTCCCGATCATCTCGCGGTCCCTTTGCCGGTTCCGGCATGATGGTTACCTGCTTTTCTCTGGCGCGCACCCTGTTGGAAGCTGTCCTGGCTTTGAGCGCGGTGTTGCAGGCGACGCCGTAGAGCCAGTTGCCGACCGCCTCACGCGGCTTGACCGCCGCCGCCTTTCGCACAAGGACGAGAAAGGCGGCTTGAAACGCATCTTCAGCATCCGCCGATTGACCGACGACCCTCTTACAGACCCCCCAAACCATGGGACCATGCCGGCGAACCAATGCCGCAAACGCAACCTCGTCTCGCTCTTCGACGAAGCGAGTCAGGAGTTGGCTATCAGTCGCCGCGTCCTCGTCGCGCCCCAGCACGATCCTTCGCAAGTGCTCGACAACGTCGATAATGGGGCTGCTTGTCACACTGTCTCCCCAGGGACCGATTCGTTTCTACCTCAATATTCCCCGCTACATGATCATTTCGTCGGTCTTTTTTCCGATTACCTCAGTTTTCCGTTCAACGAATCAGTCGTCGCGATTGCAGTCGCAGCATTTCATGAACATCTCACTTCGCTCAATACGAGTCAGCGTTTTTTTCGAGATCTTGCAACGACCTCGGGAGAGCCGTTCGATGTAGCATCTCCGGTGGTATTCCCTCTCTATGTGTGTGTCCAAACCGCGTGATGCTGTGCCAACTATTTTCGTTTCGATACCGAAGAGTGACGCCAAAACGGTCACGAACCAATTGAACATCCGACACCATTGGGCCGTGCCGCCGGATGAAGGAGTCGAACGCCTCGTCATTTTGCTGTGCGAGTAGGGCATTACTGCCTCGGCGGAAACCAGCCGAGTACTGGATTGAGATAAGCGTCACCGTTCGGTGTCTCAATCGTGATCGTCTTGACTTTACGGCCATCGGCATCGCCGATGAACAGGCGAGCTTGCTTCAGCGAAGTCGCGTCGTACGAAAGGTAGCACACGCGGTCGCCGCTCGGCGACCAGCGACACTGGGCACCAGACTGGTTCTCGTGGCGTGCCAATTCCGTGACTCGGCCGGTAGCGACATCGACGCGAACCACCGCCCATCGAGGAAGAGTTTGAGTGTCGTCGTGCTTGCGACCTGCGCCCAACAGTGTGCGGCCGTCGGGCGATACGACACAGTTTGGCAGGTAGAGGGAATCGCAGATCAGTCTCGACTTTTTTGATTTTAAGTCATATGCGAAAAGATGGTTTCGATATTGCGTGACATTTCCCTCCTTATACTCCACAAATTTGGACGTCAGCAACCACCGATCATCGGGGGACCAAGCCAAGACTTTATGAGGACGATCGTCAACGATCTCGATTGGCGTTGCTTCCTTGGTTTCAACATCGACGAGCGTGTTGCTGAATTCTGGTAATGTTGGGGTGGCGGGATCTGGGTTCGGGTATGGCAGTTGCCGGACCCGAATGACGCGTTTACCGTCGGATGACCAACGAAATTGGTCGCCACGCTTGTACTCGATGCCGGTGTCCTGGCCCTTGGTGCTATCGTTGATGTCTCGCACATGAACGGTCAATCCGTCGTTGACGTTCGGATCTGCGAGTTGCCCGTTCTTGCCGATGAAAATGATCTTCTGGCCATCCCGTGTGAGGCCGAGCAGTTGCCGGGTGTCCTTCAGCTTCAGCGTCTTGTCCTTCTCGCCAGCCGACGTGTAGGCGGTGAGTTCGCCGGAACCCGAGTGGTATGTCCAGATAAGACCGTCATCTTTCCCGGCCTTCATCGCCGGGGCAGCGTTCGCATCTACCCCTGCATTCGGGACGAACCCGATTAAGCCGATCGCGACGGCAATCAACGCACCCAGTATCGTAACGACCTTCAATTTCGCGAGGAACATGGTTCGTAACACTCCTTCAGCGATGGTAGAAACAGAAGCCGTGGCGGCTTCCAGAACGGGTGCTCCGGCCGAATTCGCGGACGCGGTCAAGGTTGCAAACAGACCCAACGAGAAAGTCACGCCGCGAGCTTTTAACTTCGCGGCAAGTTGCTTCCGGGCGGCGGCGAGCCGGCTACTCAACGTCCCCTCGGCTATGCCGAGTTGTTTCGCAGCTTTCGCTCGACTGACGCCATCGAGTTCGCACAGTACCACTGCCGCGCGAAGCGTCTCGGACAGGTTCGCTATCTCCTCATCGAGCATCGCGAGGACATCGGAATCGGCCGCGCGATATTCGGCGGCTCGCGAATCGGGTACGCTGTCCATGAGCGTTTCCTTGCGACGACGGCTCACAGCGTAGGCGTTCAATGCGGCTTTACGCGCGACTCCGTACAGGAATCCGCCGACGGCGGAACGCGTATGAAGGCTGTGGGCTTTCTTTGCCAAGACGACGAACGTGGCCTGATAAGCATCTTCCGCGAGTTGATGCTGGCCGAGTAGGCGTCGACAAATCGCGTACACTTTCGGCCCGTGCCGCTCCACGAGTTCCGCAAACGCGGTCTCATCGCGGTCTGCAATGTAGCGTTCGAGGAGATCGCTATCGGGCGAGCCTTCCGAGAGCTCCCGACGCAATCGCTCGACGACCTTCTTCAACACGATGACCGCCATCGGCCCTCCCCCTGCGATTGAAGTAGTATCTTCAGGAAGTCGGTTGGCGCGTCGGTGAGAAGATCGAATTATCGAGAAATCATTTTGGAAGCACGCCTGAAACTGCGGGCGATATTACGAGAATTAGTTAGGTTCTCAGCCCCGGGGGGGCAGATTTCGAGCTCTTGCCAATCGGACTCAATTCGAGTCGTTTTGGCTAGGAGCCTCCAAGTGCGAGGCGGCTTGTCTTCGTCGAAAAGTGCGAGATTCGAGCCGTATCGAGGACCTGATCCCCCGACCTCGTCTCGTTAGCGCGATTGTCGCCTACTTTCGTCGGGTGGTAGTTGGGATTCTTTTGCTTCAGGGCGGGGGCGGCATCGGCCACTCGGCAGGCAGCAATCAGGAAACAGAGGATGCTCCAAGACTTCATCGGTTGCTCCAGGGCCAGTCCCTCGTGACCGTAGACTGGGTAGCGCCAGAACCACATTCTCATGCCGAACCGCTGAACCCTTACCCCAAACGCCGACTCACTGAGTCCTCATCTCCGTCTGCAACTGCTCCGTGGGCAGGTCAAGTCATTTGCTGTCTTTCTTATCCGGTTCCACAGCTTTCGCCTTTTTCGTCGTGTAGCGATCGATAAAGTTCTTAACTTCTTTTGCGACACCGACATCGTCCTTGAGATCAATATCCCAGACCAGCCAACCCTTGGTCTTGAGTTCCTCATCGTCCTTGAGCAAGGTTAGCACGACACGCCCCTTTGTTTTGCCGCGACCGTCTGTGACTTCGACCTCGTCCGTCACAATGAGCGCCCGGCCGGCATTATTCCCGCGTGACGTCGACGACGAGCCGGCCGTAACATACACGTTGGCAACGGAGATTTTCTTGGTCAATCCTTTAAAGCGGCCAAGCTGTTGATCGGACACCGCGGGTGCAGTCAAAGCCCGCGCTTTCTCGGTTTCGCCGGCTAAGGCCGTTTTGAAAAATTGGTCTACGATCCCACGCACTTCTTTTTCTCGTGGCATGCGCTCGAACAAGATGACTGAGTGGCCCGAATTCGCATTCGTCTTAAACTCAGTCGGACGTGCCTTATTGGACTCGCCGATGCAGATTTGGAGCTGGTCGCCTTTGAAGGCATAGATACCAAGGTTGGTGCGTCCGTCAACATCCTTCAGGGTGATCGTTTTTGGGTTGCTCGTTTGGTCCAGCTCAAACGTCCCCTTGTTTGGGATCGTTCCAAACTGAATAAAGAAGGTATTGCCGTCAAACGACGGGTCGAAATGATAGTTCTCTACCGGCATACCGCTCATCTCACAGGCGGTTGAAATCCACTTGCCCTGGAACTTGGCCGCATCGCCCTGGGGAGCGACCGTGGCGACAGGCTTGTCCTCTGGAGCCTTCTTCTGGAGGGCATTCGCGATGCCGAAGCAAGCCAGGCCTGCGATCGTCACGCATACTCCCACGATCTTTAGTTTGCTCAGTAACATGCTTTTCACAACTCCTTCGGCCAGGGTAATCACATTTTGAGATAGCCCGGCAACTGCCAGCGTCTTGGCCGAGACGACGCTAGCGGCTGCCTGAACTGTAGTGGCAACGACCGACACGGGTGCCGACGAGGCGATATTGTGGACGAGTAAAGCGTTGAGGGCGGCCGCGGAAAGAACATTGCCATGTCGGCCAAGGCGTTTTGCGAGCATGAGCCGGCCCCGTGCCAAGCGGCTTGCGACTGTACCTTCCGCCCAGCCCAGTTCTTGAGCTGCCTCCGCTCGCGTTCTGCCTTGCAGATCGCACAACACCAGAGCCACGCGGTATTTGTCAGGGAGCCGATGCAGTTCTTCATCAAGAAAACCGAGCAACGGATTGTCCCCTTGATGCTTGGGTGACGGCTCAGGCAGTGTCTCCGTCGGCCTTTCTCGCGTCACCCGTTTCATGATCGTCGCTCGCGCCTTTAGTGCGGTTTGGAACGCAACGCCATAAAGCCACTTGCCGACCATGCTGTGCGGCGTGATCGTGTTCGCTTTGCGCAGCAGTACCAAAAAAGTGGCCTGGAACGCGTCCTCCGCATCCTCCCGGTGACCGAGAATCCGCGAACACACCCCCCAAACCATCGGTGCATGCCGACCGATCAGCACGGCTAGTGCGCATGATTCGCGAAGAGAGAGGAAGCGAGCAAGCAAGTCGGCGTCGGTTTCGCCTGGGCCGTTGAAATCAAGGACATTCCGAATTCGTTGCATCACGCGAATCATTGAGCTGACCGCCATTCAGATTCCCCCTCGGGGAAGTTCGACACACGATTGCCTTCAGGAGTAACATTACCCGTCTACAACGATTTTGATCCGCCGTTTCGAAAATTCCCGGCACCACACTTATCGGGCTCGCTCTCGGGGGGATCGGTACTGTCGCACTGTCGGCTGGACTCAAGTCGAAGACGTGTAGTGACGCCAGCCGGTCCGGAGTTATGGCGGCGAAGTCTCCACGCTCTGGTGCCACGTTCGCAGGAATAGTGGGTAGAGCTGGAATCTAATCGAGAGCAGGGGCCAATCTTTTAACTTCCCTTGAAGTGCGAGGGTCAGGGCCGACTTCGCCGCTCGCTTCAGTCAAGTTGCTTCATAGCAATTGGAGATCACGGACAAGGACGGAGGCCTGTGATTCCTCTGGGGCATGCGAAGTGTGACTGCCGCGATTGTCCGAAGTTCCAGTAAACGTGCCCCTTTGAAGCTTCACGTGGCGCGTCGATCAATCTCGGAAAAACTGAAAAACTCGTTGATGCCTCAATGGCAACATGAGCCGGAGGGAGCTGCAGATGTGGCCCGGAGCAGTTGTGCTATGAGTGATTGACAGCCGCCCGACGAGGTCGGCCTTGTTACTTTCCCGGAGTAAATGCCTTGAGCACCTGACTCCGCTCCGTTCCACCCAGGTTGATCATCGTCTTCACGACACCGACGCACGGCGCGTGCCATACGGTCGTCTTCGGGTCCGTTCCCATCGCAAACTCGATCTTGATTGCCCTGAATTTCCCAGCAGGCACTTCGACCATTTCATCTACCTTGACGACTGTGTACGTCGGCCTCATGTTCGGCCCGTTCCACGAATCACCCACCTTGGTAGGCAACTTGAGCAGCGTCATTGGGTTCGGAAGTTCCCCTTCGACGACGATTCGCACCACGCCCTTTGGCGAGACCTCGACTGTGTGGCGCGTGATGAATTTCTGCGCAGCGAGTTCGCGCTCGGTCGAGACTTCGACCTGAAAGCGGTCGTCGGTCGTCTCGACTTTGGTTACGATTACCGTGACGACTTCGAGGACCTTTTCGCCCGACCGCGTCTCATACACACGCGTGTCGCCCACCTTCGTCGGGTGGTAGTAGTCATCCTTCGGCTTCAGGGTGGGAGCAGCATCGGCCATTTGGTAGGCCGCCGTTAGGACACAGAGGATGCTCCAAGTCTTCATCAATTGCTCCCTCACGGACGGATCATGCGATCGGATGGCCCGGGATCGCTGCTTCCTAGTTCTTCCGTTCTTCCATCATTTCTCCAACGGAGGTTGCTTCACTTTCAGTGCCACTTTGTTTGAGACCAGTTCGAAAAGCCCGTACTTCACTTTGACCTGGAAGGACGCTTGTTCGATATAGCCCTTCAATTCTTCGTGGTGTGGTTTGTGGATTGGCGAAAGAGGTGCCGCATTTCGGATCTGCCAGTCCCAATGCCATTTTCGGTTTTTGTCAGCTCGGGACACGACTCCCTTGGCAAGGAGGTCGTCCAGCGGCAACTCAAAAAGCACTTTGGTCTCGCGAGGACTGACATCGGCCATCGTCAGCAAATTCCGCTTGTTGACCCCAGATTTTCCGTCATCTCTTTCAATCGACCCGACCAGCGACATGCGGCCGCTTTCCAGGCGAACAGTGTCCACTTCGTAGCCCAATGGGATTCGAATGGACCGCGGCGTGTCATTTCGAATGACGCACTTGAGCGACGACTTTCCAGGAACGACTGTGTCGTAGAGTTCATCCGAAAGCACGAGCGTCAAAGTGAGACCTGACTTCGTCACAGCGCCCGAGGTCAGGTTCACGGTGATGACGGCTCCCCAGTGCGTCGCGATCTCGAAAGATTCGGAGGCTCCCCCTACGAATTTGCATGTGGCCGCAGCAGCCCACGAGCGACTGGATCCTTTGCTGAGAATACGATCACGAATGTCCTCTTCGCTGACAAGGTCTTCGAGCTTGTAGTCGACCAGGACTTTTCCCTTGTCATCGTAGACGACGAGCGAGTGTTTCTGTCCGAGGGCGGCATACGTATCCACGGTGACGACACGCTTGCCATCGTTGCTCACAAACACTTGGTGCGGAACGTTGACCAGGCTGCTCTTCCAGATGACCTGATCCTTCCCGTCGGAATCCACGCTAAACAGCACCCCCGTTGCAGCCTCGAAAGACTTGGGAAGGACTTTGAATCCGTGCTGGCCCGATTGAGATGCAATAAGCACCGGGCGAGGATCCCCCCAATCGGCCCCACGGGCCATTGCCAATGTGATCGCGAATGACGCTAGCATCACGAGCGGTCGAAATCCACGAAACATTGGCTGCCTCCAAAGAACAACGTCCGCCGAATTGCCGGCAAGCGTGCGAGCTACTTTTTCCTGAGCTGAACCTCGCGGCTGCACATCGTCCCGTGCCAGATCCCTTTGACGCCCTCGCCGGCGACCTTCTTGTCCCAGCCTCCGTCGTACGAGTAGTCGTAACGCAACGTGTAGGCTCCTGCCTTGTCGGTCCCAGCAAAACTAGATACTGGAAGCTCTAACGTGCTCGCGACGACCTCTTTCGGACCGATCGTCACGAACGCCTTGGCGTTCAGATCGTAATCGAATTTGGGACCGGTGTATTTGATCTGTCCGCGCTCGCCCCAGATCTTGATCTGGAGCGCTTGCGCCAGGTAGGAGTCGCCAAAGGGACGCAAGATCGTCACCGGCGCCGTGCGGTTGTTGCGAATCTCGGCAACGACGAAAATGCTGTCTTGGGTTGCTAGGCGTGCTGACTTGACGCGCAGCCGCAGCGATAGATCGCCGTTGTCCGAGTTCACCCACTCGCCTGGGGTATCGGGAGCTTTGGGGCGGACGTCAGGCGCGTCGATAGGTGTCGCCGCACCCGTTTTCTGCGCGGAGATTATCAATCGCACTGGCTTCGTTTCGAGGGTCAGGGACGGTTCCCGAAACTGAATGGTCGCGGAAAGATCTTCGACCGATTCCTTTTTGCTCGGCGGATATCCCATCGAAAAGGTTCCGTACAGAATCTCCTTCCCCGCGGGAATCGGCATGACATTCGGCTGCAAGGAACGCTTCGGGAGACCGATGTACGTGGGCGGGGTGATGTAGACTTCTCTGCCGCCACCCAAATGGAACTTCGGCACAATTTCCAGTCCTTGGCTGCCACGTCCGTACGTGACTTCAGCATCTCGGTCCGAATCGTTCTTGAGAAAGAACCGCACGGAAAAGCAGTGCTCGTGCTCTTCCACTTCTATGCGAGCCGTGAGCGTCGGCTTCGCCGGCGCTGCTTTGGGAGGTTGGCTTGATGCGGGATCCGCAGATAGCAGGCAAGCACTCCCCAGAATCAAGGCGACAGTCGGGATTCGCATGTGACCCCTTCTTCTAAGTGGCAATGAGCCGCAAACCTTACGTCGAAGAACATCGGGTGCCAGAAACGCATCACCTTTGTGGTTCCTGCCACCGTTATCTTCCAATCATTGTGCGCCGTCGGATGTCACATTTCGGTAACGCCTTTTGCAATTCGGCAACACCGGCATCCGTCACTTGCGTGCCTTGCAGGAACAGTGTGGAGAGGTTTTTCAGGCCGGCGAGTTCCTTCAACCCGGCGTCCGTCAAGCGCGTGTCGCGCAAATCGAGCCAGGCGAGATTTTTGAATCCTGCCAGTTCCCGCAATCCTTCGTCCGTGACTGGACTGTGCCAAAGTGAAAATGCACCGACGTCTGCCGCCGACTTTGGCCGTTCGTTTGGTCCCGTGCCCGTCTGGGGCAGGCGGTGCAACAAACCAATCTCGCGCAATACTCGCAAGTTGGCATCGGTCAACTGCCCCGCACTCAAACCAAGCGCCGTGAGCTTCTTCAGGCCGGCCAATTCACTCAGCCCTTGGGTAGTCACTTTGGTGTTTTGCAAATCCAGCGTCGTCAGGTTTTTCAATTTGGCCAGCTGTTTCAACCCCTTGTCCGACACGTCGGTGTCAGTCAGGTCAAGCGCCGTTATCTCTTGCGCCGATTCCGGCAACCGAGCCTCGACGCCCCAGTGCAACAGGACCTCGATTGCCTTGGTGCGAATGAGATGTTGCGAGACGCCTTCGCTTTCAAGAACCTTCTGCAGCAATGCGGCATTGGCGTCCGACTTGAAGTAGCGAAGCGAAGTTACGCCGCCCAAACGCAGAAGATCGCGATCCCGCGAATCCAGTATCTTTCCCTTCGGCGCAAAATCCTGGGGCGACGCAATGAGCCGTCTGGCTCGCTCCTCCAGCGTCGGCTCCACGGGCACAATGAGATAGTTTCCCCCGCCAGTGCTCTCAGGAGAGAAGACCGAAGGAATTTGGATCGAATGGTTCAGTTGCACTTTCTGCGATGTCTTGCCATAAGCTCGGGCACAGGCCAGAACTTCGTCATCGTTCTTGAGCAAGGTAAAGTCCTTGGAATAACGCCACCGGCCGCCGCGCGTCGTATTGGAATCAAAGAGACGCTCGGCCGGCACTGGCTTGCCCAGAGGCAGAATTTCCCACTGGCGTCGTGCGCCCGCCTTCGGCGCCGGTCCCAGAAACCACAGCATCGTCGTTTGGGCTTGCGACCATTCTTCATAGCGATTGTCGATGTACCTGGTTTCGATGGTGCAAAGATCATCGACGATCCCTTTTAGGTCGCCCTTCAGAAATTCGCCGACCTTCAGTGTGACCGTGTACTCGAACTGCCCATCGGGATGGATGTCGCCGTTCTTGTCCTTTCCCCCCGGCTCGACACTCACTTTGCGGGACACTTTGTCGATCGTGCCAACCGCCACATGGTCCGCTTGGGCGACCCTGGCCTCGATCGTCCGGAAGGTAGTCTGAAGCGGTTGAGCATTCGCGCTCACCGCTGCAAGCGCGACAGCGCCGAGGATCAGCGTCAACTCGCGGATTCGCTTTGCAGCGTGCATTGCTGTCTCCGGACACGCCAACACACCGCCAGTGCTGGCCGATGAGTCCCCAGCGGTCATCCGTATGTAAGTACCCTATGGCGGCGAGAAGGATACATTCTCCCCTAAATACTTCCTGCCAAAAATTCAGAAGTGATATGGGCCGGTCGAGATTTAGCGGGACGACTGACCAGGCTCATTTGTCCCCGCCGAATCGAGCGGTGGTCAGGGGCGGGGTTAGGCCTGCCTGTTTGAGAAGTGGAGCACGCGGCGATGTCAGCACGCCTAATGATTCCAGTCGTGTTCGAAACTGACATCGTCGAGTAGCTTGAGGCCGCGAACCTTTTTGCCGTTCTCCGAGTCGTAGATCTCGAATTCCGAGCCGCCGACAAGGAGCGTTTTGCTGTCCGGCGAAAAGCCGATGATGTGGCCCCACTCGGCGAGCTTGATGCGGGCGATTTCCTTGCCCGTGCCCATGTCGTAGAGGCCCAGCCCCGGCGCGACATCGTTGGCGCCGCCCCATTGCACGGCCAAACGGCGATTGTCCGGACTGACGACGGCGGCGCGAAGTGGATACGGGCCGCACTCGGCCCCGGTGACAATCTTCCCCGAAGCGATGTCTAGAATCTTGAGGTCTTTCCCGCCGCGGAGCCAGACCGCCTTGCTGCCGTCGTGGGTCCAGATGGAAAACTGCGGCTGCCCGAGATCGTGTGGCACGTTTTGAACGACATGGCCCGACTCGATGTCCGTGAGTGTGGCCTTCTCCTTGCCAAACGACGCCAACGCGCCGGTGGATGTGTAGCGATGGCCGTCACCGCCCGGTGCCGCACCTTTGCCGATGCTGCGTCCGTCGGCCGCGTCGAAGAGAACGGCTTTGCCCGAGTTGTAGAGCAGAAAGGCACCGTTCCCGAAGTGGGCGAAACGGCGACCGTCGGGTGAAAAATGCAATGTGTCCCACCGCGGACCGCTGGACTTGGCGAGTTCCACCTTGGCGAGCGCGCGTTCAAGAAACGCGTCCCAGACGACGGCATCGAACGAGCCCAGGTCGCCCGGCCTGGCGCTAAAGGTCACGATGCGCTTGCCATCGGGGCTAAATTCTCCCGCGACCTGATTCGGGAAGTCGGCCTTGTTGCTGCCGGTTTCCAGGTCCCAAAGTATGGTGCGGGTGTCTTTGGATTTGTACTCCACCATCGGGCCCGGCCCCATCCAGGAACTGCTGAGCGCATGGCGGCCGTCGGGGCTGAACCGGAGGATGAAGATGCGCTCCTTATGGCCTTTCATCTTGCGGAGCAACTTGCCGGTCGTGGCGTCCCACAAACAGATTTTCTCGCCGACGTGTCCGAGGATTCGCTTGCCATCATAGTCCCAGGTTCGGTTCGGTCTTTCGACGCTCTGCGTGAATTGCTCAGGTTTCTTCGGCTTCTCTTGGCCTGCGGCCGGCAATACGACCGCCGCACACCCGATGATGGCGACGAGGCAGACGTTCCCATTCATGGCAAGCTTCTCCACCGCCGCCGAGCGCCGGTTGTCAGCCCTCGTTGTTCTTCTTGAACAGCGGAAGGGAATCTTTGAGCGCTTCCACGGCTGCGGAGCTGTTTTTATAGCTCGGTCCGACGAACTCGATTTTCTTGAGCGGCTTGAGGCAGTCGAGGCCCTTATCAGTAACATCGGTGCCGCAAAAGTAGATGCGTCTGAGGTTGGTCAGGCGATGGATTCCTGTTAGTCCTTCATCCGTGATACCGGTGAAGTTCAAATCCAGTTTCTCAAGACTGGTCATCTTCTCAAGATGGGCCATTCCCCGATCGGTGATGTTTGTGTTGTCAGCGTGCAGCGTGGTCAGGCGGGATAGTTTCACGAGTGACTTCAACCCGTCGTCGGTGATTTGCGTTCTGCTCACGATCAAGTGCTGCAACCGACGGAGCCGGCCGACATGAGAAAGCCCGATGTCGCTGATCGTGCTGCTCTCAAGGCTGAGTGATTCCAAGTTGGGCCAGGCCGTAACGATTTGCTCGATCGCTTTGTCATCAATCGGTGGCTGAATGCCTGAAAGACCTAGATGTTTGAGCTTGTGCGACGCTCGCAATTGGAGAACGCCATTCGTTGTGACCGCCCCAGAGAGGCCAATCGACTCCAGATTTGGCAAGTTCCGCAAATACTTGAGTTCTCTATCGGTCGCGGAGATCCCACAAAGTTCCTGCACGTCTTCAAGACCCTCCAAGTGCGACAGCACGTCTCCTCGAACCTCGGAAAACGAGAAATCAAAGCTCAACCGCGATTTGCCAGGGCGCTCTTCCTGGAGGCGTTGTTGGAGCGCTTCGCTAAGTCCCTCGCCAACCCATTCGGAAAAATCAATTCGGACCACCGGCGGTGAGGGGGTCGTCGGACCTGAAACTGCGTCGGCAAAAGGCGCGCCTGACTTCAACGTCGAGATGTCATTCGGCCGTTCCCTTGCGGCGTTGGCATACGCCAGGGGAGTTTCGCCGGGACGACGAGGCAAATCGGGTGGCCCGCCCCAATGCACCGCGATTCCGATGACAGCCGCAATTCCCAAAAATGCAGCAACGCCGATGACAGTTTTGGAGTACAGCGGTCGGACACCAGCGGAAGCGAGTGAAAGAATGGCCGCGGGCACGCCCCCACGTGTGGTCACAAATCCAATAGCCAGTTTGGCAGCTTGCCTCGCCAGCACGGTCGTTGGGACCGGCAGGGAGAAAGTCGTCACGGCAAGGACGGACAATGGCCAGAACCCGCGCCTGTCCAGGGCCGACCGCAGTAGAGCGCGCCCGCGTTCGAGCCGCTTCTTGACCCCAGCCGTCGACAGACCGAGCGTTCGACCGACCTGATCTTGCGTCCGGTCGGCCAGGTAGAACAGGACGACCGCCGCACGATATCGGTCCGGCAGTCGGTTGACCTCTTCGTGGATCGCCAAGCGCACTTCCAACCACGACGGGTCGTGCCCAGGAGATGAACGGGCCGGCATTCGGGTTTCTCGGAGCCGTCGCCGGTCGCGGCCGCGTCGGGCCTTCGCGGCTGTGCGGAAGGCAACCGCATGAAGCCACCCAGCGAGCGCGGCAGTACGGCGGATACGACGGGCGTCGTTGGCCAGCGCAATGAAGGTGGCCTGAAAGGCATCCTCGGCATCGGCCTCGTTGCGGAGCACGGACCGGCAAACGTCCAGCACGAGACCGCCATGCCGTGCGACAATGGCCGTGAACGCGGCTTCATTCCGATCGGCGACGAACTTCGAGAGCAGTTCCTCGTCCGGCCTTGAGTCAGGCGGCAGAGCAGCCAGTCGCCGCAAGGCGGCGAACGCTGTCTCTTTGCTGAGTGGCATTGGACTCCCTGGCAGCAGTCATCCGTATGTATGTACCCTCCGGCCGCCGGAAGGATACATCCCTTGTCGAAATATCGCACGAGCTTGCCGTCCGCGTATGGGTCGGGCTTCGGTTCCTGGGCGGCAAGCATCCCGAATGGAGTCAGCGCCAGTGCGGCGGCATGGGTCAGTGCGGTTCGGCGGTCGATCGGCAGCATGATTGGCCCCAGTTGATCTGAATTCGTGTGGGTTGAGCAAGACGCGTCGGCACTTACTACAAATAACAAGCCGATAATACCGCGGCCCGGCATCACCGGAGAAGCATTTGGCCGTAGTAGTGCCGTCAGGCGGGACCGACGCGCGCAAAGATTGACCGCACGGGATCGTTGGTGTCCTATCCGTGATTTCAGGTAAGTGCAATCCATCCTAAGCTGGAGGAATCCCGTGTGTATGACAACGACCCAGAGTGGATGAACAAAGGGACCGTCGATCCTTCACTTGGAGGAAGGTCCGATGACAATCGAATTCTCGCACGTTCCGATTATTGATGTTCGAGACCTCCGCCCGGGCAATCCCGGCATCGGCGAAGTCGCGCGGAGAATCGACGCGGCCTGTCGTCAAAGCGGATTCTTCTACGTCGTCGGTCACGAGGTGAGCCCGAAACTGCAAGACCAACTCGTACGGCAGAGCCGAGAGTTTTTCGGCCAACCTCTTGAAGCGAAGCGAGAAATCGCGATGCACCAAGGAGGGCGAGCATGGCGCGGCTATTTCCGCGTCGGCGAAGAACTCACTTCGGGCAAGCCTGATCAGAAGGAGGGTCTTTACTTCGGCCAAGAACGATCTTCGTCTGACCCGCTCGTCCTCGCAGGAACTCCCTTGCACGGACCCAACCTCTTTCCCCGAGATCCCATCGGACTTCGCGATACGGTCCTTGAATACATCGACGCCATGACAAAGTTGGCACACCGGCTCATGGGCGGCATTGCGTTAGGTCTGGGGCTAAATGAAAACTATTTCTCTGAACATGGCACACATG
>JANLUE010001102.1:0-1755 GCA_031363325.1 Gemmataceae bacterium | reverse complement strand
ACCGCAAGTCGGGATCGAGCCAGCCGGTCGTCGCCTTCGCGACTCCCGCGGTGAACATGGCGAACCCCGTCAGGAGCGCCAAGAGCACCAACGGCCAGGCGACGACCTCCGCGCGGGGATCGACCGGTCGGCGCAGGCCATCGATCGAGATCGAACGGCCCCAGTCCGAGAACGACAGGACCAGGGGCGTGACGACCAAAAGGATGTCGTGATTGATCTTGCCCGGCGAATAGGCCCACGAATTGAGGACGAAGAGGCTCAGGCCCGTTCCCAGGGAGGCAAGCCGGGTCTTCCAACCGAACAGGAGCATGGCGGCGAAAAGCGTGAGCACCAAATTGAAGCCGATCAGGACTTCCGCCGGGGGTGGCGCTTCGAAGAGTGCGGCCAAACCGATCGGCGGGTAGAAGAACGCGATGGGGGCCCGGGGCAACCACGAGGCCACCGGGACGATTGTGGCGACGACGAACGTCGCGTAGACGATTCGAAACACGGCGAGGTCGGCCATGCGCAGGGCATAGCTATCGAAAATCCGCTCTTCCAGAGCGCGAAATCTGGTCATGGGCCACCGTCCAGTCGAACGACCAGCGACCCGACCGGCTCGCGACCGCTTTCCAGGCGCTCGCCGACGACGCGGATCCGCTCGCGAAACCAACGAATCTCGACGCGCGAGATTTCCCGGCCTGGAACCAGAACTTCCCCGCGCGAACGCAACCAGTTGCGTAGAGAGGCGATGTCATTGGGCGAATCCCACAACGCGTTGCGGGCCGCGTACCCCGGGAAAATCGCGTCCCGAACTCGCTTCAACCGGCTCCGGGGAATCTCATTGGGCGCGTCGACCCGGGGGGCCAGCGTACTCTGAGCGATTTCACCGTGATGGCTATCCGGGAACTCCGCGAGCAAAACCTTGGGGGCCACCGTGAATTCTTCCGCGCCCGCGATAAAGACCGCTTCGTACCGGACGACTTCGACTCGCCCGTCGTGTTGATAGCCGCCGCTGCCGCGAAACCCGGGCATCACGATCGCCGGGTACGGTTCACCGTAGCGCTGAATGAAGAGACTTTGAACGGTCAAAAACGCGAAGGTCGCGAGGAAGATGAGGCGAACGCGAAAGGTCACGTGGGCTTGGTGCATCGGACTCGTCGGGGCCAGTGAATCGGTCCCCGCACGAACGAGACTGGACGTGGGCGTGTACGCCTCCACGACCAACTCGCTGCCGGAGTTCCGGCACCTGAGGACGACTCTACGGATTAATGTGGTAATTCACCCATGAAGTACAAGAGTGCGGCTGAATTCTCCGCCAAGTCGTTACGCTCACGCGCCGCTGCCGGAGGGGTTCTCCACGACCAGTCCCCGTTCGATCCCCAACTCGATGGCGTAGGGCCTCAGCGCGTCGATCACGAACTGCACGTGAGTCGCGAAGTCGACGCTGAAGTCGGCGGCACCGCGTTCCAGGTCTTCGCGGGGGACGTTGCGGGCAAAGCCTTTCGACTTCATTTTCTTCTTGACGCTCGCGGCCGTCATGTCGCCGATTCCGCCCGGTCGAACCAACGCGGCGGCCGTCACGAAGCCGCACAGTTCATCGCACGCGTAGAGGGCCTTATGCAACGGCGTGACTCTCGGACAATCCGGCAGATAGTCGGCGTGCGTCTTGATGGCGTGCGTCACCTCTTCTGGGTAGCCGTGTGCCTTCAGAATCTTCTCGCCTTCGAGCGGATGGTTCGGTGGGTCGGGCCAACGCTCATAGTCGAAGTCGTG
>JANLUE010001085.1:0-5170 GCA_031363325.1 Gemmataceae bacterium | reverse complement strand
CCGCCACGTTCGCCCAGGTCGGCACATTGCAAATCGGGGCGCCGACGACGTTCCGCTTCACGAACCCGAAGGACGCGGCCGGCGATCTCGACGCGGGGCTCACGTACGGCTTCGACTTCAACAACGACGGCGTCTACGAATACACGAGCGCCGCCCCACAACAGACGTTCGTGTTCTCGTACCCCGGCCAGTACACCGTCCGCGGCATGGTCATGGATCAGGACGGGGCGTTCACGGAGTACTCGCTGACGTTGACCGTTACGAGTTGAGGCTGCGTTGTGTTTCCGATCGCCAATCGCCGGACTGCGAACCACTACCAAGTGGAGTTGGCATTCGTATTCCGGTCGATGGCCTGAAAAGTCGAAAGCGATCTCGGCTCGCCATCGATCGCTTGAGTCATTGACAATTTGCGAAAGACACCCGGTCGTCTTGACTCCCCATCGCGAGTTCGACGCTCGCCCTAAGCTCTAAATTCAAGAGGGGTCAGTTCACCACGTTGGCCCGCATCATAGTTCCTTGGCCGGCACGAGCGTCACCGTTCCATCCCGCGCGACGGCGTACACGAAGTTCGTCCCTTGCGTCGCGGCGGCACCGTGTTCCCCCTTCGGACTCAGTGCCAGGAACGCGACCTTGGCCGGATGTTGGCCGCGCCGCACCGCCGTCGCGACCAAGCGTTGCACGGCCAGTTCACAGGCCTGTTGCGGCGTCTTGCCCGCGCGCATCTGTTCGACGATCAATAAAGAACCGCCGATGCGAATGATCTCCTCGCCCGTACCCGTCGCGCCGGCCGCCCCGGCTTGATCGTCCACATAAAGCCCCGCTCCGATGATCGGCGAATCGCCGACGCGACCCGGGGTCTTGTACGAAAGGCCGGACGTGGTGCACACGCCGCCCAGGTTCCCTTTGCCATTCGCGGCCAGAACCGTCACGGTATCGTGGCCCTTCGGCCCTTCCTTTTTCTTCGGTCGATTCTTTTCCCATTCCGCCACGCTCTCGGGAGTCAGCAGCGTCTCGAGCGGGAAGCCATTCTGAATGGCGAACCACTCGGCCCCCTTGCCGACCAGCATGACGTGCGGCGTCTTCTCGTAGACCTTCTTCGCGAGGGCGGCGACGTGGCGAATGTTTTCCACCCCCGCGACCGATCCGCAATCGAGCGTCGTGCCGTCCATGACGCAGGCATCGAGCGAGACCGTGCCGATCGCGTTGCCGATCCCGCCATAACCGACCGAGTTGACCTTCGGATCGTCCTCGACGGCCTGAGCCCCAGCCAGTGCCGCCTCGAGCGGCGACTTGCCGTCGGCCAGGAGCTTCGCGGCGACCTCGACGGCCGTCTTGCCGAACGGCCAGGTTGCGATGACGATCGGGTTCATTTGGACGGACCATTCGTGGTTCGACTACCTGCACGTTCTGGAGGCCGCCAGCCTTGACGCCGAGACGGTCGAAAGGGCGTGGAGATTGACACAAGTTCGCTGACAGGCCGTGGGGCCTGCGTGAGTTCGCCGTGGTCACGCCGGACGGTCATCGCATCGTATTCGGTGAACGTTGACACCAACCCGACGCGCCAGTGAGGTCCGGGGCGTCGGATACGTGTTGTTCTAGCACCAGGTTCATGGATTCGCCATTGTTTGGCACCGAGTACTCCGTACTCCGTACTTCTCGCCGTCTCGCGAACTCCCGCCGAAACTCCCATGCTCGATGCCACCCTCGCGACCGATTTGCTCATGCGCTTCCTCGCGGTCGAAGGAGTGACCGGCCGTGAGAAGAACATCGCCCGGACGATTCAGGGGGCGCTCAAGGAAGTCGGCGTGCCGTCGCGCAACATTCGCTACGACGACGCGAATTCTCGCATCCCGGTGCCGACCCAGACGGGCAACCTGATCGCTTATCTGCCGGGGACGATCGCCGGGCCGCGCAACTTGTTCATGACACATATGGATACAGTCCCGCTCGGGGCCGGGGCGGTTCCCGTTCGCAAGGGAAACAAAATCGTCCCCCAGGGGGAGACCGCGCTCGGCGGCGACAACCGGACCGGGTGTGCCGTGCTCGTTCATCTGGCCGCGACACTGCTCAAGAACAAACTGCCACACCCGCCGATCACGTTTCTATTCACGGTCCGCGAGGAATCCGGCCTGTTCGGGGCCCGGCACATCGACCCGGCGATCCTGGAAGGCCCAACGATGGGGTTCAATTTCGACGGCCGATCGGCGTCGGACATTATCATCGGGGCGGTCGGAGCCGATCGTTGGGAAGTCGAGATTCGCGGCAAAGCCTCGCACGCCGGCGTCTATCCGGAGCGCGGCATCTCGGCCACGATGGTCGCGGCACTGGCGCTCGCCGAGATTCACGCCAACGGCTGGTTCGGCAAAGTCGAGAAGGACGGCCGATCCGGGACGAGCAACGTTGGTTCGGTCGGCGATGCGAAGGGTCGATCGGCCGGCGAGGCGACCAACGTCGTGACGGACTTCGTCCACGTTCGGGGTGAATCGCGCAGCCACGACGCGAAGTTCTTCAAGGAGATCACGGCCGCTTACAAGTCGGCGTTCACACACGCGGCCGAATGCGTGACCGACCACGAAGGCAAGCCGGCCAAAGTGAAGTTCACGTCCCGGACCGACTACTTCCCGTTCCGACTCAAGGAAAACCTGCCGGTCGTGAAGCACGCCGAAGCGGCCGTCCGACGCCTGGGCCGCGAGCCACTCTGCAAGCCCGCGAACGGCGGCCTCGACGCCAACTGGATCGTGAAGCACGGCATCCCAACCGTGACGCTGGGAGCCGGCCAGAACGACATCCACACCGTCAAGGAATGGGTCGACGTGCCCGAGTTCCTCGAAGGCTGCCGCGTCGCAGTTGAACTGGCGACTGGCTGAAAATTGGGCGTCCGGTCCCTATCAAACCCCTCTATGAACCCGCGATCTCGAGTTGTCATCGCCGATTTCATCAACGGCGACCTGGCCCCCGAACGGCAATACCTCGGCGAAATCGCCGACCTCGTGGCGCTCGACGCTTACTCGGAGGCTGACCTGGCCGGCCGGGTCGAGTCCGCCGACGCGATCATGTTGTATCACAACATCGAAATCACCCGCGATACGATCGACAAGCTCACGAACTGCAAGCTGATCGTTCGTTGCGGCGTCGGCTACGACAACGTCGATTTCAAACACGCCCGGACGCGCGGCATCCCGGTCGCCAACGTGCCGGACTACGGGACCGAGGAAGTCGCCGATAGCGCCATTGGCCTGACGCTCACGTTGACGCGCGGCATCCACTACCTCAACTCGCTGCTCCGCGACGCGCCGAAGGAACCCTGGTCGTATCGCCATTCGGTGCCGATCCTGCGCTTGCGTGGCCGAGTGTTCGGCGTCGTTGGTCTCGGCCGAATTGGCACAGCGGCCGCGATGCGGGCCAAGGCGCTCGGCATGGACGTCGTCTTCTACGATCCGATCCAGCCAGACGGCTACGACAAGGCGCTCGGCATTCGCCGGGCTGACACGCTCGATGAATTGCTCGCCCAGTCGTTCGTCGTGAGTCTGCATACTCCCCTGACGCCGCAAACCAAGGGGATGATCGACGCGGCCGCGATCGCCAAGATGCCGCGCGGCTCGTTCCTGGTGAACACGTCGCGCGGGGCCGTCCTTGATACGTCGGCCATTCCCCCGGCCATCGCGTCGGGTCATCTCGCCGGTGCCGGCATCGATGTCCTGCCGATCGAACCGGCCCAGGCCGACGACCCGCTCATCGTGGCCTGGCGCGACCCGATGCACCTGGCCCATCACCGGGTCGTTGTGAACCCGCACTCGGCCTTCTACGCCGAGGAAGGTTTGCTCGACATGCGCGTCAAGGGATCGAAGGCGGTGCGGAACGCCCTGCTCGGCCGACCATTGTTGAATGTCGTCAACTGAGGGTGCGATGCGCGACGCCGCCAAGACGAACTTCGTGATTGATGTCTCGGACGCAGACTTCGAGGCCGAAGTACTCGAACGCTCCCGGCAAACGGCCGTGATCGTCGACTTCTGGGCCGAGTGGTGCGGCCCGTGCAAGCAACTCGGGCCATTGCTCGAGAAGTTGGCCGCCGACCGCGAGGGCTCGTTCGTCCTCGCCAAGGTGAACGTCGACGAGTCGCAACAAATCGCGCAGTATTTCCGGATCGAAAGCATCCCGGCCGTCCTGGCGTTCAAGGACGGCCAGGCGATCAACGGCTTCGTGGGACTCGTCGCGCCGGAGCAACTCGCCGAGTTCATCGACGAAGTGGCAGGCAAGGGAATCGGCGACCCGCTGATCGAGGCGGCCGCGCTCGAGGAACGCGAGCCGACGAAGGCCGAGACGATCTATCGCGGCTTGCTGACCGCCGACGAGAACAACGTCCCCGCCCGGCTCGGCCTGGCCCGGGTGCTCGAAGGCACGAACCGCGACGACGAGGCGCTCGCCACCCTGGCGACGATTCCGGAAATCGGCGACCCGGGGGCCGAGATCGTCCGCATTCGCCGCACGATCGAGATGAAGCGATCGGCCCCGACGGCCGGCGACGAGCAGGAACTCGAACGCAGGATCAAGGCGGACCCGACGAATGCGCAGCTTCACCTCGAACTCGGCACCGTACTCGCGACGACCGGCCAGTACCAACCCGCACTCGACGCCTTGATCGCCGCGGCCGAACTCGATGCCGAACTGGGCCGCGGCCCGGTCCGCGAGTTGATGGTCAAGGTGTTCGAGATCGTCGGCGTGCGCAGCGACCTGGCCGACGAGTACCGCAAGAAGCTGATGGGGCTGCTGTACTGAATCAACTCCGGGGAAGCGCCATGCCATCATATCAAAGAATACTGATTCTTGCATATGTAACGTGGAGTGGTACACTACGAGTGTCGCCATACCCTTGGAGTCAACATGAGCAGCATTCGAATCTGGTCGAGGCATTGCTTGTGCGGCACGCTCGGAGTCGTCATGTGCGGTGAATGTGTGGCCGAAGCACTTACCAAGCATGTCGAGCGCAAATGGCACGGTACCCAGGACCGATTCGCCGCCCAAGAGCCCCTCGATCACGCCCCCGAGCGGCCGACTCCGATAAGGCCACATCAGGTCCAGACCGCCGTTCCTCAGGTCTCTTTTTTCCTCGGCCATTCTTAAAAGTCACCTCAAGCGGGAGACCAGCGAGCCGGCGGCGTTAGCCGCCGGT
>JANLUE010001065.1:0-7764 GCA_031363325.1 Gemmataceae bacterium | reverse complement strand
CGACATGGCGCATGGCGGCACGCAACTCCTTTGCTGGCTTATACTTAAGATAGCGCTACCACCCGAGTCTGTCAAGAACAATTTGCCATAAAATGATGATAAATAACGACTTAGGCCAATTCGACTTTTGTCGGAGACGTCACAAATGTCCCAAATTTCAAAAGAAGTTTTTTGTCCCGGAGCGGCAGACGAGCGGTGGCATTATCCGCCGGAAGGTTGATAGCCGAGCGGCGCAGGTTGGACGGAGCCACTGTCTCAAAAAATCGTTGATTCGGACAGAGAGATGAGTCAGTCGAATTGACCCCTCTGCCCATCGCCCGTCGCCCGCCATAAACTCACCACATGACCGCACCCACGTTCGACAAGCTCTCCGCACCCACGGCCGGCACCCGCGCCGTCAATCAAAACGGCACCTGGAAATTCCCGGACGATCCGATCGTTTGCCTCTTGCGGGGCGATGGCATCGGGGCCGACGTGAATGGCGTGCCGGGGATCACGACGGCCGCCGTCCGGGTCCTCGACGCGGCCGTCACCAGGGCTTACGGGACGAAACGCAAGATTGCGTGGTTCGACGTGCACGCCGGCGACGCGGCCCGCACGCTCTATAACCCCGGCGTCAAGGACGAACAGGTCGGCACGCTGAGCGAGGACGAACAGCGCAAACTGTATTTGCCGGACGATACGCTCAAGGCGTTCGAATACTACGGCATCGGCCTGAAGGGGCCGTTGACCACGCCGATCGGCGGTGGGTTCCGCTCGATCAACGTCTTCCTGCGTTTCAAGTTCGACCTGTACGGCTGCGTTCGACCCGTGCGGTACTTCAAGGGCGTTGACGCCCCGAACCGCAACGCGAACAAGGTCGACATGTGCATCTTCCGCGAGAACACAGAAGACGTGTACTGCGGCATCGAGTTCAAGAGCGGCTCCGAGAAACAGAAGAAGGTCATCGCGTTCCTGCGTGAGATGGGCTACGGCCCGGACGTGCTGCTCGATTCGGCCGGCGTCGGCATCAAGCCGATCTCGCCGGAACGATCGAAGCGACTCATTCGCATGGCGATCCAGTACGCGATCGACAAGAAGTGCCCGAGCGTGACGTTGTGCCACAAGGGCAACATCATGAAGTTCACCGAGGGGGCGTTCAAGGATTGGGGCTACGAGTTGGCGAAGGCCGAGTTCCGCGACAAGATCGTGACCGAGGACGAAGTCTACAAGGACCACGGCGGCAAGACGCCGACCGGCAAGATCGTCATCAAGGATCGCATCGCCGACAGCATGTTCCAGCAAATCCAACTTCGGCCCGACGAATACAGCGTGATCGCGACGCCGAACCTGAATGGCGACTACCTGTCGGACGCCGTGGCCGCGCTGGTGGGCGGCATCGGCCTGGCCGCGGGCGCGAACATCGGCGACCGGGCGGCCATGTTCGAAGCGACCCACGGAACGGCCCCGAAGTACACCGGCAAGAACCTCGCCAACCCGGGGGCCGTGTTGTTGAGTGGAGCTTTGCTCCTCGAATACCTGCAATGGTTCGAGGCGGCGGACCTCGTGAACAAGGCCGTCGAGATGACCTTCGCCGAAGCGGAAGAGACCGCCAAGTCGGGGCCGGGAAAGAAGCTGCACGTCACGTACGACATCGCACGGCAATTCCCCGGCTACACGGACAAGGACGGCGCGTCGAGCAGCGCGTTCGCCGACCGGTTGATCGAACACGTGCGGGCATGAGCCCTGGAGGCCCGCGATGGACGTCGCAGAAGTCCGCAAGGTGGCGAAGCTCGCCCGGCTTGAACTGGCCGACGCCGAGTTGGAGCCGATGGCCAAACAACTAACCGCCATCCTCGGCTACGTCGATCAGTTGAAGGAACTCGACACGACCGGCGTCGAGCCGATGGCGCACCCGTTGCCCCTCCAGAACGTCTTCCGCGACGATGTCGTGACCGCCTCGCTCCCGGTGAACGAAGCCTTGCAGAACGCACCAGCGCGCAACGGCGATTTCTTCGCGGTGCCTGCGGTGCTAGATGCGTCGGACGATATGAGCCATTGAGAGGTGGAACCCCGGCCGATGGATTCGAGGCCGAGAGGGAGGCTCCATGAAACTACCGCTCCTTTCGCTCGCCATTTTCTGCCTCCCCCTCGCCGCCGCCGAGCCGCTTGAGCGCATCGTCGTCTCGAAAGACAACGCCGGGTTCGTTCACGTCGATTCCGGGCGGACTTTCACGCCGTGGGGGTTCAACTACGATCACGATCCGACGGGGCGGTTGCTCGAAGATTACTGGGAGACGGAGTGGTCGCGCGTCGAGGCGGACTTTGCGATGATGCGTCAGCTTGGGGCCAACGTCGTTCGGGTGCATCTGCAATTTGGCAAGTTCATGTCCGGGCCAGACGAGTCAAATGCGGGGACCCTCGACCGACTGAAGAAGCTGCTCGCGTTGGCTGAAAAGGAACGACTCTACCTCGATGTGACCGGCCTCGCATGTTATCACAAAGCCGACGTGCCGGCCTGGTACGACAAGCTCGACGAAGCGAAGCGTTGGTCCGCTCAGGCGAACTTCTGGCGGGCCGTCGCCAAGGCGTGTGCGCCGAGCCCGGCCGTCTTCTGTTACGACTTGATGAACGAGCCGGTCGTCCCCGGCGGCAAGCGTGCGCCGGGCGAGTGGCTCGGCCCGCCGTTCGCCGGCAAGCACTTCGTTCAGTTCGTCACGCTCGACCAGGCCGATCGACCGCGGCCGGACATCGCGCGAGCCTGGACAAAGCACCTGGTTGCCGCGGTGCGCGAAGTCGATCCGAAGCGACTCGTCACCGTTGGACTCGTTGATTGGAGCCTCGACCGCAAGGGGCTCACGTCCGGCTTCGTGCCCGAGAAAGTCGCCCCGGAAATCGACTTCGTGAGCGTTCACCTCTATCCGGAGACGGGCAAGTTCGACGCGGCCGCCGAGACTCTGAAGGGCTTCGCGGTCGGCAAGCCGGTCGTAGTCGAGGAAACGTTCCCGCTCAAGTGTTCTCCGAAGGACCTGCACGCGTTCATGCGAAAGAACAAGGCGGCCGGCTGGATCAGCTTCTACTGGGGCAAGCCGCCCGCCGAATTGAAGGCGAGCAAGTCGATCGGCGACGCGATCCTTCTGCAATGGCTGGAACTGAATCGACCCGAGCCGAAGCGCGGAGAGTGACATGTCGCCAGGGCGTCGTCGATTCCTCCAGGCCAGTGCGGCCGGCGTGCTGGCCACGGCCGCCGGATTCAAGTCGCTCTCGGCTCGCTCCGGCGGGCCGGCCCAGATTGCGATTTCGTTCGATCTCGAGATGTCGGCCGAGTATCCCCGGCGGGGGCTGACCGAATGGAACTATCGCAAGGGAGACCTCGACGACGACACGAAACGGTATGCCGTCGAGGCGGCGAAGGTCGTCAAGGAGCGAGGCGGGGTCATTCACTTCTTCGCCGTCGGCCAGTCGCTCGAACAACCCGATGTGACGTGGCTCAAGGATTTGGCCGCGGCCGGGCACCCGATCGGAAATCACACCTACGACCACGTCTATCTGTTGGCGACGAAGCCGGAAGAGATTCAGTACCGCTTTCGCCGGGCCCCGTGGCTCGTTCGCGATCGCACCGTCGAGCAGGTTCTCGAAGAAAACGTCGAGACGACGACACTCGCGCTCAAGCAACGGGCCGGCATTGTGGCGAACGGCTTTCGCACGCCGGGCGGGTTCCCAAAGGGACTCGCCGATCGGCCCGACCTTCAGAAAATGCTGATTCGCCAAGGCTTTCCGTGGGTCAGCTCGAAGTACCCGCCGCATTCGGCCGGGAAGCCAAAAGTCGAGCCCGGCCCCGAAGTATTCGCGGACATCGTCAAGGCCGTCGGCGATTCGCAACCGTTCGCCTATCCGACCGGCCTGATCGAAGTGCCGATGAGCCCGATCAGCGACGTGAACGCCTTCCGTTCCCACTACTGGAAGTTGGATTGGTTCCTCAAGGCGATTCGGTTGGCAGTCGAGGAAGCGATTCGGATTGGCGGATCGTTCGACTTCCTGGCCCATCCGTCGTGCCTCGTGGTCGAGGACCCGAAGTTCGAGTCGGTGAAGATGATCTGTGAATTGGCGAAAGCGGCTGGCGACCGGGCCACGCTCGTCGGGCTCGACGCGATCGCGAAGCGAGTGAAATGAGTTTGGCCCCTTGATCGGCGCGCTCGGCCGTGGACGGCCCCGTATCCTGACTCCGATCGCCATCCAACCCACCGAACTTCCACGATGAAACTCCTCTCCACGCTGGCCCTCGCCGTCTTCGCCAGCTCCGCCGCGGCCGACCCGATCAAGGTCCTGATCGTCGACGGCCAGAACAATCACAACTGGAAGGCGACCACGCCAATCCTCAAGGCGATCCTCGACGACGCCAAACTCTTCGCCGTGGAGGTGACGACCGGGCCGGCCAATCCGGGCGGTAAGGCATCCGATGAAGCGAAGGCCGACTATCGCCGAAGAATCGAAGCGTGGCGGCCGAAGTTCAAGGACTACGCGGTCGTCGTTTCCAATTACAACGGCGACCTGTGGTCGAAGGGCATGCAGTCCGATTTCGCCGCATACGTCGCGAACGGCGGCGGGTTCGTGCCGGTCCACGCGGCCAACAACGCGTTTCCCGAATGGCCCGAGTATAACGCGATGATCGGCGTCGGCGGTTGGGGCGGGCGGAACGAAAAGTCCGGCCCGTACGTCCGCGTTCGCGACGGCAAGGTGGTTCGCGATGAAACGAAAGGCAACGGCGGCAGCCACGGGGCCCAGCACGCGTTCGCCGTCGAAATTCGGCAGGCGGACCATCCGATCGTCGAGGGGCTACCCGAGAAATGGATGCACGCGTCGGACGAACTCTACGACCGCCTGCGCGGCCCCGCGAAGAATCTGACCGTCCTCGCGTCGGCGTACGCGGACAAGAAGACGGGCGGCAGCGGCGAAAACGAGCCGATGCTCATGACGATCGCCTACGAGAAAGGCCGCGTATTCCACACCACGCTCGGCCCCAGAGACGTGGCGATGAAGTGCGTCGGCTTCCGAACGACGTTCGCCCGCGGCGTTGAATGGGCCGCGACCGGCAAGGTGACCCAACCGGTGCCGAAAGACTTCCCGGGGCCGGACAAGGTATCGGCGAAGCCCTGAGTCGACGCGACGACTTTCGAAACGCGTTGGATCGTCCCGTGCAGGTCGTGAACTTGGACCTTCTTCTCGACGGCCGCGAAACCCAATCGGTCGCGCCATCTTCGACGCGCGGATTTCTTCTTTCGACTTTCAGCCAACTCACGGAGGTCTCTTAGCAATTGCGCAGGATGCGATGAGTGGAGCCGGGAAAGGCGGTCAGGATGTCGGTTGGGCGTTGCACCCAATCGAGAAACTGGTTCACGGCAAAGGCCAGGTCGTCCAGGAAGGCCCGCAGAAACGGGCAATGGTCAGCGTTCGCGACAGCAGGGCTTCGCTACCTCAATTCGTCCGGAAATCCGCCGAGTTCCTTCGCAACGGCGTCCATCTGCTGGTGATCGACCTGTTGCCACCCAGTCCACGCGATCCTTACGGAATTCACAAAGCGATCTTCGATGAGTTTGAGGATCGGCCTTTCGAATTCCCGTCGGACAAGCAATTGATCCTGGCCGCTTACGCCGCCGGCGAACCCGCATCGGGCCTTCCGACGACGGCTTATGTGGAACCCGTGGAGGTCGGCGACATACTGCCCGACATGCCCGCCTATCACGACTGGGCCGCCTGGTCGACTTGCCCGGCCGACATGCGTGAACTCGTCGAGAGCGGGCGACTCACGAGCGAGCAGGTGGAATTGTGGCTCGGTGTCTGGGCGGGAGCCTATCTGGGCGTGTGGGATTATTGGTTGCGATTCTTCGCGGACGCGGGAGAGTTGGTGCCGACGGCGTCAGAGTTTCAAGCGGCGTGGGCCAATAGCGAAGCGGCGCGGGCCAATAGCGAAGCGGCCGAGAAAGAAGCGGAACGTACGCGAGCCGAGCGAGCGGAAGTCGAGATCGCGCGGCTCCAACAAGAACTCGCGGACGCTCGACGATCGAAGCCATAGCCTCGGTGCCAGGCCGACAATTCGCTAGAACACCAATCTCTCTTCGAGATTGCCCACGCGCCCGTTCCACGAGTTTATTCCATGCGCTTCCCACTCGGACGGACTCCGCTCCTCTTCGTTTCTCTGTGTTTGTTCGCCGCGTCGGCGCGGGCCCAATCGCCGGTGCCGCTCGGCATGAACCTGTCGGCCGTCACCGACTGGTCGTCCGAGATCGTGTTCGTCGACGCGTTCAAATCTTCCCGGCCATGGATCAGCCAGGCGACGGGTAAGGCCTGGGGCATGGGCGGCGATCTCGCCTTCGACGACAAAGGCTGGGTCAAGAAACTCGCCCCAGGTCAATACGCCGAAGCCTTGATGTTCGTCGAGATCGACGGTCGCTTCCCAACCGGCAAGTACGTCTGCACCTATGAAGGCAGCGGCGAGATCGAGTTTCACAACGCCGGCAAGGTAACGGGCAAGGGGCGCAACCGACTCGAGGTTGACGTGAACCCCGATAAGGCTTTTCTGTCGTTGCGGCTCACGAAGACCGACCCAAAGAACCCCGTCCGAAACATCGCGGTCCGCAAAGCCGAGCATGGACAGGCCCGGTTTTATCCGGACTTTCTGAAGCGCTACGAAGGCTTCAAGGTCGTGCGCTTCATGGACTGGTTGCGGACGAACGACTCGAAGCAAGAGAAATGGGCCGAGCGCGCCCTGATCACGGATTCGACACAGGGGGCGAACAAAGGCGTGTGCGTCGAATACTGCGTGGAACTTGCAAACACGTTGAAGGTCGACCCGTGGTTCTGTTTGCCGCACCTGGCCGACGACGACTACGTTCGGCAATTCGCCACGCTCGTGAAGAAGCAACTGAAACCGGATCGCAAGGTTTATGTCGAGTACAGCAATGAAACCTGGAACGGCCAATTCGAACAGGCCCGGTACTGTGCTCGCAAGGGCAAGGAACTGAAGCTGAGCGACAACGAATACGAAGGGCAACTTCGCTACTCGGCCCAGCGGTCGGTCGAGATCTTCAAGATCTTCGCCGACGTGTTCGGCGGCACGGATCGGCTCGTTCGAGTAATTGCCGCACACGGTGCGAACCCGTGGACCGGCACGACGGCCATGGAATGGAAGGAGGCCTACAAGGAAGCCGACGCGATCGCGATCGCCCCGTACTGGGGCAATTCGTTCGGCGACCCAAAGACCGCCGACCGGGTCTCGGCCATGAGCGTCGACGCCCTGCTCGATGGCTGCGCCAAGCAAATCGCCGAGAACCGGGCCGTGAACGAGAAGTACGTCGGCGAAGCCAAGAAGAGAAACTTGAAGTTGATCACCTACGAGGCCGGCCAACACCTCGCGGGCGTCGCGGGCTCGGAGAATAACGAGAAACTGATGGCGCTGTTCCACGAAGCCAATCGCCACGCCCGCATGAAGGATCTGTACCTCGAAGATTTGAAGAACTGGCAGGAAGTGGGCGGAGAGCTTTGGTGTGCGTTCTCGTCGGTCGGCCGCTACACGAAGTGGGGAAGCTGGGGCGCGCTGGAGCACTTCGACCAGGACGAGAAGACCGCCCCGAAGTTCCAGGCGCTGCGGGAATACTTGCGAAAGAAATAGTGGCCGCGCGGGTACCGACCGCCGGAAAGTAAGCCGCTAAGGCTGTTCGTCCAATGGCCCCAGGCGTTGTGGCCGTCGGGCCGCTACAATCCCTTCCAGAGTCGGGGCGTCGGCAA
>JANLUE010001063.1:0-6095 GCA_031363325.1 Gemmataceae bacterium | reverse complement strand
CGACATGGCGCATGGCGGCACGCAACTCCTTTGCTGGCTTATACTTAAGATAGCGCTACCACCCGAGTCTGTCAAGAACAATTTGCCATAAAATGATGATAAATAACGACTTAGGTCAATTCGACTTTTGTCGGAGACGTCAATTTTGGGACAATCGTGGACATTTTGGGACATCCCCTTCCGACCTTAGGCCCCGCCGAGAATTAAACTTCTTTGGTTTTTTGTCGCAATTCGTAAGGGACAACGTGGACGCGGTCGGCGGGCACTCCCGATTCCACGAACCCGTCCCGTCCATAGCGCGTCGGAGCCCAGACTTCGGCGTTGGCGGACTGGAGGCCCGCGACCCACGCCGTGGGAATGACTCCAAACTCCCAGGGTTGCAGGACGACCAATCGGCCGGCACTCGGAGTCGTGAAGTCGGGCGGGTAGCGGTGTCGGACCGTGGCGACGGGAGGAGATCGCAGGGCACGGCCGATCCAGCGCCCGGCGGGCCCGGGATCGGCTGGCGGCGCTCCGGGCAACGGTCGCGTCGGACGGACGGAGACGTGATGGCCCCGGGCAGCAAGCGTTTCGGCCCAGGCCCGGTTGGCCAGGGCGAGCGAGTGAACGGCGGCGACCTCCCCCTCCCAGACGATCGACAACGGCGCATCATCGGTCGTCGCGCGCGTCAACGGGGTCGCGGTGGCGCTTTTGACCAGGAACGCGACCTCGGTGCCTTCGACGTGGTGGACGGGTTCGGTCAGGCCGGCCGCTTCGATGGCTTGTCGGACTTCGACCCAGGGAACGGCGCTGCCGAAGTCGTGCCAACACAGAATCCCTCCGGGGTCGAGGGCGGCGTAGAGGCCGCGCGTGTCGGACAGGACGTTCGCGAAGTCGTGCGCGCCGTCGATGAAGGCGAAATCGATTGGGGCGAGCCGCGCGAAGTCAAAGTGGAGCGAGTCGGCGGCGATCAGGCAGACCTTGGAGCCCGAGCCGAAATGGTCCGCGTGCCGGCCAAACTCGGCGCGAGGCGGCGTCTCGTAGGCCTGGGCGGCCCCGCGGCCGACCGCCAGGTCGGCCACGTCGCCGAGCGAATACACCGTGGCGTCGTCCGGCGACCACTCGGCCAGATTGGCTGTCATGTGCCCGGCGGCGGTGCCGATCTCGACGATGCGCCGGGGGCGATGGTGCGTCAGCAGGGTTAACAGGGCGTGCGTGTCGGTCGCGTTGGTGAAGCCGATCAACGCCCGCGTGGTGTCGGGATCGCCGAAGCGTGCCGCGAATTCGGTTGCTGTGAGCGGGACGATTCGAGTCGTCGCTGGAGCCGCCGGCGCGGTCGCTGGCCGGACCGGAGCGGCCGGCGCGAACCAGGGCTCGCGCGGGACGAGGCCGGGGGCGGCCTGGGCTAGCAAGCGCTGCTCGGCGGCTAAAGCGTCGGCATGGGCTTGGTCGCCGACATTCAGGAAGGCTTGAAAGAGGGCTCGCGCGGCCGACCGGTCGAACGGATCGGCGGTAACGGCGAACCTCAAGTGGTCGATGGCGTCGCCGCTCTGGCCCGCCAACGCGAGGGCGCAACCGAACGCGGCCCGCGCCCTCGGGAAGTCGGGGTTCTCGGCCGACAACCGGAAGGCGTCGAGGTCGTTGGTCCGCAGCGCGATCAGCCCTTGCAAGTGGGCGCGGAGCAGTTCTCGCTTGGCCACCAGCGCGTTGTCAGAATTTGAAGCGGCCCCATACGCGGCTCGTTCCCATTCGACGCGCAAGGCGGTGTAGCCGCCCGGCAGGAACAGCGGATCGCCCAACGCCGAATCGTTAAGGGCCGCCAATGCCGCCCGCGCCGCTGCGACGGCCTCGGCCGGCCGACGAGCGGCGTCCAGGGCCTCGGCCCGCGCGGCGAGTGCCAGCGCGCCGGCGGCCGCGTCAAGGCGTGCGACCAGCTCGCCG
This sequence comes from Gemmataceae bacterium, assembly GCA_031363325.1. GTDB lineage: Bacteria > Planctomycetota > Planctomycetia > Gemmatales > Gemmataceae > SIAJ01. The sequence continues at coordinate 4,175 of JANLUE010001063.1, read as the reverse complement.
ACGGGCGTTCCTTGCACGGTTGCGACCGCCGCCGAGGCCACTTGCCAGCTCGGATCATCGGGTTCGGCCTGGGCGACGAGTTCCAGTTCGCCGACGAGGGTCGTGTCGCGCCCGGGATGGGTCGCCCCGACCGCAACTGCTGCTCGCGCTCGCAACCGCTCGGTGCTCGGCCAAGGCGCGCGGGCCATGCTCCGCTCTACGATGGCGGACCAATCTCCGTCGAGCGCGTCCAGCGCCGCCATCCAGAACGACACGAACGACGCGTGAGTCACCCGCGCCCGCGCCGCCTCGGCCACGCGGCACCGCTCGGCCGGGTCGGCGAGCAAGCGCTCGATGACCGCCTCCAGATCGTCCGATGCGTAGGTTCGGTACTCCGTCTCCGGCGTGAAGTAGGTCGGCACGTCGGCGTTGTCGCGTTCCTGGATGAAGACCGCGCCGGCGAGCGCCGACTCGAACGCGCGCTGGTTGCACTCGCCGCGCACGCTTCGGTTGAACACCACCTTGGCCCGGCCCAAGAGGGACCGGTACTCCGCGCCGAACGCCCCACAGCGGATCAACACCCGGTATCGATCGGCCAGGCGGGCGAGCCGACCGAGCCACGGCAAACGGTCTCGGTGGATCGCCGGATGGACATTGCCGACAAACAACACGTCGATGTCCCGGCCCGGATCATCGGGCGCGGGCCAGGGATGATCCCGATAGGGTCGGCCGGGTCCGAACAGATTCACCGGCCTCGCCCGGTCGAACCCCGCTGCGTGGAACGCCGCGACGCCGGGCGGATCGGTGAACAGCACGTCGCAACGGTCGGCGATGCGTTGACACGAGTGCCAGAGCAGGTTCCAGTCGGTGGCCAGCCCGGCGATCGGCGCGGGCGCATCCCACAAGGCCGGCGGGACAACTTCGTAGGGCAACCACAGGGCCAGGAAGTCGGGTCGCCAGCTGTCGGGACAACCTTGCACCAGTTCGGCCCAGGTCGTCGATGGTTGCACCACAAAGTCGATCGCGGGGCCGGGCTCGAAGCCGAACGTGCGGCACGTGCCCGCCGTTCGCGGTTCGTCGAGGTGATCGGCGGCAAAGGCCGGTGAAACCGGGCCGAATAGGTGCGGGCGGGTCATGGTGTGATGGCGTGGGGAGGTGGGCGGATTGAGTTATCCCGGTATCGATCTGACCTATTACGGGACCAACGAGTCGCGGCGACTGGAGTTCGACTTCGTGGTCCAGCCGGGGGCCGACCCGACGCGGATCGGGCTCGACGTGAAGGGAGCCCAGGCTCGGTTGACCGAGGCCGGCGACCTCGAGATTGATCCGGGCACCGGGCGGACGCTCGTACAACACGCGCCGATCGCGTACCAGTTGAACGAGCGCGGCGAACGCGAACCGGTCGAAGCCCAGTTCGTCCTGAATGAGTCGCGCGTCACAATCGCGCTTGGCGAGTACGATCGCGGCCGCGAGTTGGTGATCGACCCGATCCTGAATTACGGCACCTATCTCGGGGGCTCGGCGACCGATCAGGCGTTCGCGGTGACGACCGATCCAGGCGGGAACACGTATCTGACCGGGTACACGCTGTCGTCCAATTTCCCGACGGTGAGTTCGATTTTCGGGGCGCAGATCATTGCGCCCGACGCCTTCGTCTCGAAGATTTCCGCGACGACGGGTGGGCTCGTCTACTCCACGTATCTGTGCGGCACGGGGCCGGACTACGGGCGTGGCATTGCCGTCAACAAAGATGGCGAGGCCTACGTCACCGGCACCACCGGGCGTTGGTCGCCACCGACGCCCAACAACTTCCCGACGACGGCCGGGGCGTACCAAACGACCGACCCCGGTTCGAACACCGTCGATGGGTTCGTGTCCAAGTTGAACGCAGCCGGGAACACGCTCGTCTATTCGACCTACGTCGGCACGACCGACGTGGACTTCCTGTACGGGATCGCCTTGACGTCCGAAGGTCAAGCGGTGCTGGCGGCCGCCAAAAATCCGTCTTCGGGGCCTGGGGCGGGCATCAACGACGCGGCGCGGATCATCCAACTCAACGCGTCCGGGACGGGAATCGATTTCAACACGGGACTGGACGGGGCCAACAACGACGCGACCTACGCGGTGACGATCAGCCCCGACGGAACGATCTTCGCCGCGGGCTACACCGAGTCCAACGACTTCCCCGCGACCGGCGGCTATCAGGGCAAAAATGGCGGTGATGGAGTGGGCGGTTCGTCGCCGGCCGACATGTGGGCGGCCCGATTGACGAAGGGCGGCTCGGTCGTCGAGTCCACGTTCTATGGCGGACCGGGGAACGAGAAGGCGACCGCGATCGCGCTGGACCGCGAGGACCATGCCTACGTGGTTGGCTGGACGGACACGTCCGGCTTCCCGACCGTGAATCCCGGCCAGTCGTTCGGCGGCATCAAGGACGCGGCGATCGTCAAGTTCACGAGCTTCCGGGACAAGCCTCTCTATGCGACGTTCCTCGGCGGCGGCCAGGCGGACTACGCGGCGGGCGTGGCGGTTGATTCGCAGGACCGGGCCGTCGTGGTCGGGACGACCACGGGCTCGTCGTTCCCCCAGGCGAACGCGATTTCAACCGGCGGAACGGCGACTTACGCGGCGCTCAATGGCTTCGTCACCCGGATGGCCGTCGATGGCGGCTCGCTGTCGTTTTCGAGTTTGCTGAACGGCTCGTACGACGAGGAAGCGTCGGCGGTCTCGATGGACGGTCAGGGACTGGCCCATGTCGCGGGCTGGACCAATTCGTCGGACTTCCCGACTCGGAACGCGTACCAGGGCACGCCGGGGTTCCTGTCGCCGGGCGGGCCGTTCGACGCGTTCCTCGTGCGGCTCGGCGTGCCGGGCCCGCCGGTCATTACGTCGTTCGCGACCGATTCGGGCGTGAGCGGCGACCGGCTGACGAACGACCCGACGCTGACCCTGACCGGGACGGCCGACCCGAACACGACCGTCACGCTCTTGAAGCGGCCGGCCGGCAATGGCGCGCCGACTTCGATGGGCACGACCACGGCCAACGGGTCCGGGGCCTGGACATTCGACTACACGGCGACGAGCCTGACCGAGGGGCCGTACGACTTCTACGCCTCGTCAACGGGTGGCGCGGACACGTCCGGATACTCGGCTCCGTTCCGGGTGACGATCGACCTGACCCCGCCGGTCGTCACGTTGGCCTTGCCGACTTACACATACGATCGGTCGCCGGAAGCGCGCGTCACGGCCACGGACAACTACGCGCTCGCGTCCCAGGCGACGGTGAAACTCGATGTCGATCTAAACAATGACGGAGACTTCATCGACGCTGGCGAATCGACTTACACGACCGGCACGCTAACGAACGGGGTTGGGTTCATCGAGATTCTGCCGGCGCTGGCGCTGGGCACTTACGCGGTTCGGGCCCGCGTCAAGGACGCGGCGGACAATGAAGGGACGTCGAACACCAGTTCGGTTCAAATCGCGACGGCCCCCGGCGGCGGCTTGAACGTCGTGCCCGTGCCGATTCCGCCGGGCGGCGGGATTGGCGATCAGGGCTTCCCCGGCTGGGACCTGATGGCCAACCCCGGCATCACGATCCAAAGTGTTCAATGTCCGTGTCAGCCCTCGGTTCTCGTCAACAACTTGGTGGACGTTTCGCCGGTCGTCACGCTCCAAGCTTCGATCCAGTTCCCGAACGCAACCGGGGCGACACTTCCAACAAATGTCGTCGTGAGCCTCGTCTGGGACACCGTCACGACGACCACGACGACCTACAGCACCTCCGGCTACAGCCTCGGCGATCTGGCCACGTTCGCGATTCAGTCGCCGACCAATCAATCGACGGGCCGGCACACGTACACGGTCAACGTTCTGGCCGACTATCCCGGCACCGTGAACGATGTCACGTCGTCGTACAACGGCTACACGTTCGCCGTCAATCAGAATAACTCGGAGTTCGGGGCCGGCTGGACGTTCTCGAACACCGATCGGCTGATCGACATCACCGCGAGCGGGTCGATGCCGGCGGGCAAGTTGCGCGCGTTTGGCGGGCGGCAAGGCTGGGCGTTCTACGAGAAGAGCGGTTCGAGCTATATCAGCCCGGTCGGCGACTCGGGAACGTTGGCCTCGGCGGGAGGCGGCTTCGAGTACACGGCCGTCACCGGCAAGAAAGTGACGTTCAATTCGACCGGCTT
>JANLUE010001051.1:0-3046 GCA_031363325.1 Gemmataceae bacterium | reverse complement strand
CGAAGGACCGGCCGGACGTCGAGTTGAAGGTTTCGGCCGAACACAAGCACGACTTCGTGGCGACGGACGAGCACGAGGAGTTGATGGCTGCCGTGGACTTGGCCGTGGATCGGATCAAACACCAGATCCACAAGTACAAGGAAAAGATTCAGCACCATCGATAGCTGTGGATCGTCGCGAGAAGAACTTCGAGCCCTGGAGCGCATCGAATGCGGACGGAGATGTGCGGAATGCGGAGCGGCAGCGTGCGGTCGTCGCGCGGGAGGAACGCCCCATGAACACCTTCTTGATTCGGGACGCTCTGGTCCCGGCGCTGTCGGCCACGTCCAAGGAAGGGGCGATCCGCGAACTCGTGGCCGCCCTGCAGGGGGCCGGGTTCTTCAAGCCAACCGATGTCGAGCCGGTGGTTGGCGAGATCCTGCGCCGCGAGGGACTTGGCTCCACGGGCATCGGCCGTGGCGTGGCGATCCCGCACTCCCGACACGGCGGCCTTCCTCGATTGATCGGCACGCTCGGCCTGGCCCCGAACGGGATCCCGTTCGACAGCATCGATGGGGCCGACGTTCGCTTGGTGTTCTTGCTCGTGTCCCGGCCCGATCAACCGGGGCCTCACCTGCACGCCCTCGAGACGATCGTCCGGGTCAGCGAGAACGACGAGTTTATCGAGAAGGTGCTAGCCTGTAAGACGAAAGACGAGATTTGGGACCTGATCGAAAAGACGCCCGATCCGTGGAGTCGGGATTGAGGGATTTGCTCCCCCTCTCCGAAGCGGCGAGGGGGCACCTGAATTTGGAGACCGCGACGACTGTGGACATTGGCCCGCTAACCGCCGAATCGCTCTTCCGAACCACGGTGGTCGTCCGGAACCCGAACGGGTTGCACATGCGTCCGGCGATGGCGTTCGCCAAGCTGGCGGGGCGGTTTCGGATTGCCGTGACCGTGACCAAACAGGATCGGGCCGTGAACGGTAAGAGTGGAATTTCGTTGATGACCCTGGCCGCCCTACCGGGGACGGAGTTGATGTTGGAAGTGAACGGCGAGGAGGCCGCGACCGCGTTCCCGATTCTGGCGGAAGCTCTCGGGGCTCCGTCGGCCGAGGGGCTGGACATGCTGACCAATTGACGCCGTACGAGCTTCCGCCCCCATGCAAACGTTCCGCGGCATACCCGTCTCACCTGGCCTGGCCATCGGGCCGGCGCTCGTCCTCGATTCCGAAGGCGCTCGCATCCCGCAACGCCGCGTTCTTCCCCGCGAGGTCGAAGGCGAGGTCGCCCGGCTTCATACCGCGCTCGCGTCGGCCGCCTTCGAAGCGACCCAAACTCAGCGCGACATCACCAATCGACTCGGTGCCAAGTACGGTTCGATCTTCGCCGCCCATGCGCTCCTGTACGAAGACCCCGCCTTCCTGGCCGAGTTGGACAACCTCGTCCGAACCGAACGTTTCTCGGCGGAATACTCGGTTAGTCGCGCGCTCCGCGAGTTCGTCAAGGCGCTCGAAAGCCTCGGCCCGGACAACTTCCTCGCCTGGCGATCGGCCGACCTTTACGACATCGAAAAACGGATCCTCAAGCATCTGCTTGGCGATCGCCGCGAGCCGTTCCGGGCCTTGCGCGATCCCGTGATCGTGTTGGCCCGCGATCTTTCCCCGAGCGAGACCGCGTCGCTCGATCGGGACAAGGTCTATGCGTTCGCCACCGAGCACGGCGGCCGGACGAGCCACACGGCCATCATGGCGAATGCGCTCAGCATTCCGGCGGTCGTGGGCATCGGCCATTTCCTGAACGACATTTCGAGCGGCGATACGGTCATAGTCGATGGGGCCGAAGGGACGCTGATCCATGACCCGGACGTGCCGACGCTCGTCCAGTACAAGCGGGCCCGCGACGCGCGGCTGAGCAAGTCCGGCTACTGGGTCATGGAGCGCAACCTTCCGAGCATCACGCGGGATGGGACGCACATCGCCTTGCTCGGCAACATCGAATTTCCCGATGAAGCGACGGCCTGCACGGCACGCGGCGCCGGCGGAGTTGGCCTGTATCGAACGGAGTTCCTGTACGTCGGCCGCGACTCCGACCCCGGCGAGGAAGAACATTTCCGGGCGTATCACAAGGTAATTCGGGAGATGGGCGAAGGTCGGCCGGTCGTGATTCGCACGCTCGACCTGGGGGCGGACAAATTCGTCGCCGCCCACGCGCCGAAGGAGCCGGAGAAGAACCCCTCCCTCGGGCTTCGTTCGATTCGCTTGTGCCTGGCCGATACGCCGTTGTTTCGCGTGCAACTCCGGGCGATCCTGCGCGCAAGCGCCTTCGGCGATGTGCGGATCATGTTCCCGATGGTCAGCACGCTACCCGAGATTCGCAAGTGCACGTTTCTCCTGCACGAAGTGATGGAGGACTTGCGCGAGGCCGGCATCGCGTTCAACCCGAACCTACCCGTCGGAACGATGATCGAAGTCCCGTCGGCCGCGTTGATGGCCCACGAATTCGGTCGCGAAGTGGACTTCTTCTCGATCGGCACGAACGACCTCGTACAATACACGTTGGCTGCCGACCGGACGAATGAACTGGTGGCGGACCTGTACTCCCCGGCGGACCCGTCGGTTCTGCGACTCATGAAAATGGTTGTGAACGCGGCGCGGGCCCATCAAATCGGGGTGAACGTGTGCGGCGAGATGAGCGGCGACCCGCTCTTCACGCCCTTGTTGGTCGGCATGGGGCTCCGGCAACTGAGTCTCTCGCCGAACAACCTCCCCGCGGTGAAGGCCGTCGTGAGACGGCTCGACACGGGGGATGCGGAGCGAATCGCGACCGAGGCGCTGACGATGGAGTCGGCGCGGGACGTCACGAACTATTTGCTCCTGCAACGCAAGAGAATACACCCGGAAGCGGCCGGGGCTGGCGAAGAGTAGGGCCGAAGTGCCCGCCCGCCAACCTTGTCGGCCTCGCGGCCAGTCTCAATCGAGTGCGGAGTGCGGAATGCGGAGTGCGGAGTGACCGATCAGGGTTTTCACTCCGCATTCCACACTCCGCATTCCGCACTGCTTGGG
>JANLUE010001045.1:0-4196 GCA_031363325.1 Gemmataceae bacterium | reverse complement strand
CAGCCTTCAATCGCGAACTTGCTGGCACAGTACAATGAACGACCCGGAATCGCACGCCGGCCCAGGATCGACGACACATTGACGACGGCCGCAGTCGTGCCTTTTTCAAGTAACGGCAGGAAGGCCCGCGTCGTTTCGACGGTGCCGAAGAAGTTCGTTTCCATGATGCCGCGCAACACGTCCGGCGACGAGTCCGCGAAGTGCCCCGTCGCGCCGATGCCCGCGTTGTTCACGAGCACATCGAGCCCGCCGAATTTTTCCGTGGCGGCCGCGACCATGGCGGCACGGCCCTCGGGCGTCGACACGTCGGCCCGCACGACTTCGAGCGTGTGGCCATCCATGCGAACCGTCTCGGCCAGTTGGTTCAACAAATCGACCGACCGGGCGGCGGCGAGGACCTTCATGCCCCGGCGGGCCGCGTGTTCGGCGATCGACTTGCCGATTCCCTGCGACGCGCCGGTGATCAGGATTCGTAGGCCGGCGAGAGTGCGTTGGGCCATGACGGGCCTCCGGTCAGAAATCGATGGGGCGTAGGTCCGGCTCGATGAACTCAGCCCGGGCCTCGGCCGAGAACAGCCGTTCCCGAGAATAGTATCCGAGCAGAGCCTCGACCCGAAACCGTTCGGCCAAATCGTTCACGAACGCGGCCAAGCCTGTTGGCTGTGCGACCCGCAACTCCCGCGCGACCAACCGCATGAACAGGACCGTGAGCGTCTCGTGATAGCCGACCCCGTCGCCGCGCGTCCGGTTGTAAAGCTGAATGCCGGCCCGCGCCCGGTCGGTCGCCTCGGTGAGAGGATAGCGGCCCAGGTACGCCGTGGCGACCGCCAGATGCGCCCGATGCGTCCAGCGCTCGAATGGCCACGAGCAATCGTCGAACCCCGCGACGAGTTCGTGAAGTTCCGAGTCGGAACGGAGCGGCGAGTCGATCTTGGTTGACATGGCGATAGGGAGGGGAAGCGATCGGGGAGGTTCGCGGACTTGGGCGAGTCGCTCCAATCCAACCCGAAAGAGGCCTAAATTCCACCTTCGTGATGGAGACAGAGTTGAATTGCTTCCCGAATCCGAGCCTTCAACTCGTCGAGTGACTGGGACTGCGTGTGGCAGGCGGGTAGCGTCGGCACGGATCCGACGAAGAAGCCGACTTCGTCTCGCTCGATGACCACGTCAAAAGCACAAGCCATTCTATTTCCTGCGCAGGCGTCGACGCTTCGTCCATCATACCGTAGCGCCATGTCCGGTCTCATCTCTCTCACTCGTTCAGAATTCATGCAAAAAGCCCGAATCGCGCTCGCGCGATTCGGAATCGCGCACCGAGCGATTTCCGCGCGATTCGCGCGATTGGCGGTGTAGTAAGTACCTCGGCCGGATCCATTTCGCCTTAACTTCTTATCTTGCAAGAGTTTGTTCAGCGACCTCCCGGCCTGATCGTCGCTCAAACGGCACAATTCGGCCGCGTCTTTCCGCGTGATTTTTCCACGCGTCCGCACGTATTTCAAGATCGACCCAACCCCAATCCCACCCCGTCCAACAGTCCCGTCTCCATCGTGCCGTCGCGAATCCGAAACATCCCCGGGAACCGCTCCGCCCAGGGGGCATTGGCCGCAGGGCAATATTGGCGGGCGTTCGATTCGATCGCCACGATGCCGGGGATGTGCGCCGCCAGGCCGGCCGAGTGGATCAGCGACGCGCCAGGACAGGTCAGGTCCTGCACGCACAGGAACATTCCATCCGATTTCGCGGCGGCCGCCATCAAGAGCGATTGCGTCTGGCCCTTGCAAGCCTTGAGCGCCGCTCCGGTGTACCCCATTTCCTTCGCCAGGCGCAGGCTCTCGAGATCGATCAGCGACTCGTCGATCACGACGGGCCGAAGAGTTGCCGCCTCGTGCATCACGTTGGCTCGGTCCGCTTTCAGGTCGCGGCGCGTCGGCTGCTCGATGTACTGGATGCGCTCGAACGCCTTCGGCGCGGACGATTGAACGCGGCGCAGGAACTCGAGCAAGTAGGCGACGTTGCCGCATCGTTCGTTGAAGTCGAGCGAATAGAACCACGCCGTCACGCCGCGCTTCGCCTGTTGTTCTTCGGCCACGCGATCGACGCCGAGCACGCGGTTCACGTCCCAGTCCAGGTCGTCGCCGTTCAACTTGATCTTCAAATGCGTCAGGCCGTCGGTCGGGATCCAGTCGGCGAGCGACTCCGGAAGGCCATCGCCGACCGGCTGCCTAACTTCGCCCGTCGTGAGCGGGTCGAGCGCCCCGACCAGATGATACAGGGGCATTCGCGGCCGGGCCTTCGTCGAGATGAACTCGTGCAACCGTCGGCCAGCGAACTCCTTCCCCAAGTAGTAGCCGAGATCGTTCGGCAAAAAATCAGGACCATAGGTCGAATAACAGTTGAGCCCGTGCAACTTGCCGAAGCCATCGTGCAACGCCGCGTCGAACGGGCTCGCGCACACGAGTGTCGCTAGAATCGGGATCGGGTCGGCCACGCCTAACGATCGACCAACCTTCGCCGCCTCCGCCAAATAGTCGTGCTCGATCGACCAGGTGATGTCGATCGGGTGGGCGTCGATCGGGCATTCGCGATAGACTTTGGCGACCCGTTCGACGACCGCCTTCATGGCCGCGAGCGTGTCGGCGTAACCCATCGCCTTCGACGGATACGCCCAGACGTTGCCGAGCGGCATCGACCCCAGCCCGCGTGCGACTTCACCGTTCGCCAACTCGACATCGATCTCGACGTTCAGAATTGACACGCGATCGAGGGCGACGCCGCCGAACTTGATCGGCGAGCGGTAAAGGAAGTCTTCGCATTCAAAGCGAACGTCGCGGACGCGCATGTTATTTCGGCACCTTGGCGAGATACTTGGCGGGGTTCGCCCGGATTGGTTTCTCGCAGCCCTTGCAGCAAATGAACACGGCCCTTCCTTCGACCATCAACTTGACAGGGCCGCCCATCGAGTCGAGAGGCTCGTCGGTCACGGGGCAGATCTTCTGCTTCGCGATCAGGGCCTCGTCGGCGGAACTGGGCGTCGTGGGCGCAATCGATGTTCCGCGCGTGGGCCGTGGGCCGGCCCCGAAGTAACTCGCCGCCATCGCCGGGTTCAAGCGCGTCTCGGCGTCGAGCAGGAACGCCCCCGAGGTCACAACACGTTCGCCCGGGCTCAACCCTCCAAGCACCGGGTGGAAGTCGCCGCACCGTCGGCCGAGCGCAACCTCGATCCCATCGAACATGCCGGGCATCCGCTCGACGAACACGACCATTCGTTCCCCCGTGTCGATGACCGCCGAGGTCGGCACGGCGAGACTCAGCCCGCGCTGCGCGAACGCGAATCGACAGGCCGAATCGAGCAACGGTTCGAACCCCGGTATCGGCCCGGCGAACGCGGACATCGAACGCAGCGCCAACTCGGCCGCCGCCCGGTCGCGCCAGTCGTTTCGGCGTTGGCGAACGCTAGCGTCGAGTCGCGTGATCGGCACCTTGAACCGGACGATCGCGAACTGGCCGGGCCGAAGTTCACGACGCGGATCGTTCACGGAAAGTCGAACGGGAAACGTTCGCCGCTCCGCATCGACTCGCGGGCCGACTTCGATCACGCTCGCCGAGAACGTCTGGCCGGCGTACGCGTCCAACTCGATGTCGGTCGAATGACCCAATCGAATCGCCGCGAGGCCCGCGTCGGGCACGTCGATCGCAACGAGCAATCCGTTCGATTCGGAAGCTTGGAGAAGCCCGGCGCAAGTCGCCTCCCAGTTCAGCTCGCGAAACTCGACGGGCGTTGTGCGGATGCCGGCCAACTGCACGCGATACGGTGTGAATTGCATTCGGGCGACCACGCCATCCGGCAACGGAGTCGGTTCGCCTTTCGCCCGGCGCACGAGCGCCATGTGGCACACCGGACACTTGGCCGGCCAGTCCGACAACACGCCCGGACACATCGGGCACCAGTACTCCGTGTCCTGCGAAACGGCCCCCTCGATGCCACCGCCGGGCTTGGTTAGGCGATCCCACTTGTTCCGCACCCACGGCCAATTGCCAATGACCAAAACCACCCCGAGCACCAGGAGCGGAAATCGCAAGCGAACGAGCAGCAGCTCGGTCGCGGATCGGACATGGCGGAGAGAAGAGATGGGGGCCTTTCGATTTGGGGAACTCCAACCCAGGGCATCGTCGGCTTCGCCGACTTGCCCTGGGCT
>JANLUE010000988.1:0-3170 GCA_031363325.1 Gemmataceae bacterium | reverse complement strand
GCCAAGCCCGCCCGTTGCTGCGGTCGGTGGAGAGTTACGCGGCGCGTGTGGAGAACAATGCGCTCGCCAACCTGTCCGACGCGGACAAATTGAAGAACCCGAAGGCCGACCGACCCGTGGGCATCGAGGCGCCGTTGCGGTTCGAGTGCGGAGTCAAAGGCGAATTCACGGTGGACGGCTGGAAATTCGGGCCAAGGAAGAAATAGCGGCCGTGCGAGGTTGCAATCGATCTCCCGCGGAGAACAAGAACGTGAACCGCCGTCGCTTCCTGAGAAATGTCGGTCGAGCCGGTAAGATCATGTTGGCCAGTGCGGCCGCGACGTGTGCCTACGGGTTCTGGGAAGCGTCGCAGATTCGCGTTCGCCGTCAAACGATCGCGATCCCGAACCTGGGCGACGCGTTCGTCGGCAAGACAGTCGGCATCCTGACGGACTTCCATCACGGGCCGCTCGTCGGCATCGACTTCATTCGCGCAGCGGTCGCGCTCGCGAATTCACTGACACCAGACTTGTTTGTTTTGCTCGGTGACTTCGCGCACAAGGGGGATCGCACGGCCGAGCAACTCCCGCCGTGTCTGGACGCCGTCTCGTCACTGCGAGCACCCCTGGGGGTTTTTGCAGTTCCCGGCAATCACGACATGCAACGCGACGGAGCCGTGTACCGCGACGAAATCGCGCGAACGTCATTGGTTGACCTGACCAATCGCGGCCTCGCCTTGACCGTGGACGGTCAACATCTTTGGCTCGCGGGCGTCGACGACCTGTACTGGGGCCGACCCGATCTCGGCAAGGCCCTTGAGGGGAAGCCAGTTGAAGCGCCGGTCATTCTGCTCGCGCACAACCCCGACTTCGCCGAAGACGTTCCCGATCCGCGAGTCGGCCTCGTCCTGAGCGGCCACATGCACGGCGGCCAGATTTATCTGCCGGGACTCGGCGCGTCGTGGCTGCCGTCGAAGTACGGCCACAAGTATCGTCACGGCCTCGTGAACGGCCCAACGTCGCAAGTGTTCGTCTCGCGCGGGCTCGGCGAAGCCGGCGTGCCCTTGCGATTGAACTCGCCACCAGAAATCAACGTGCTGACGTTGGCGAATGCGCGCGGAGCAACAGTCACTGCCCGTCGGCCGTCGATTCGGTTACAATCCCCCGAGGGATCCGCGTGACGCGCTCGGCTAGCGCTTCGCGGCTAACGTACTCGCGGAATTGCCAATGTTGAGATTGACGCTCGCCATTCTGTTCGCCACGACGCCGGCGTTCGCCGAACGGCCGATCGACTACGTTCGCGACGTTCGACCGTTGCTGCAGGAACGCTGCTTCGCCTGCCACGGTTCACTGAAACAGAACGGAAAGTTGCGGCTCGATGGTGGGGCCAACTTGCTCAAGGGGGGCAAGTCCGGACCGGCGATTGTCGCTCGCAACCCCGGCGAGAGCCCGCTGTTGAAGCGTGTCTCCGAGGCGGACGAACATGCCCGCATGCCGCCGGAAGGTTTGCCGCTCACGGCCGACCAGATTCGCACGCTGACGGCCTGGATCGACCAGGGGGCGATCTTCCCCGCAACCGACGTGGCCGAGCTCGATCCCCGCGAGCACTGGTCGTTCCGACCGCCGACTCGACCGGCCGTGCCGAAACTCGAACCTACTTACGGACGCAACTCCGTTGATGCGTTCCTAGCGGACGCGTGGCGCAAGGTGAACGTCACTCCGGCCGCCCCCGCCGACCGACGCTTGTTACTGCGCCGCGTCCATCTCGATCTGACCGGCCTGCCCCCAACGGCCGAAGAGATCGACGCTTTCCTCGCGGACACCGCGCCCGACGCCTACGAGAAAGTCGTGAATCGCTTGCTCGATTCGCCGCAGTATGGCGAGCGCTGGGGTCGGCATCTGATGGACCTCTGGCGTTACTCCGACTGGTGGGGACTCGGAGCCGAGGTTCGCAATAGCCAAAAGCATGTCTGGCATTGGCGCGACTGGATCGTTGAATCGTTGAACGCCGATCGCGGCTACGACCGCATGGTCCGCGAGATGCTGGCGGCCGACGAAATCGCCCCGACCGACACGCAGGCCCTGCGCGCGACCGGCTACCTCGTTCGGCCGTACTTCATCTTCAATCGCACCACCTGGCTCGACGAAACGGTCGAGCACGTGAGCAAAGGCTTCCTCGGCCTAACGGTGAACTGCGCCAAGTGCCATGACCACAAGTACGACCCAATCGCGGCGAACGATTACTATCGGCTGCGGGCGTTCTTCGAGCCGTATCAGGTGCGAACCGACATGTTGGCCGGCGAAAGCGACTTCGAGAAGGCTGGCCTGCCGCGCGTGTTCGACTGCAATCTGACGGCCGTCACGTTCAAACACGAACGCGGCGACGAGCGCCGACCCGTGAAGGGCCTAACAATCAACCCTGGATTACCTGGGGTCCTCGGCGGTGACTTGAAGATCGAGCCCGTCACATTGCCGGACGTTGGCCACGCCCCGCACCTGCGGCCGTGGGTCGAGGAGAACTATCGCAAACAGGTGCTGGCCCAGATCGCCGTTGCCCGCTCGGCCGTCGATAAGGCGCGAACCGAACTGGCGGCCATTGAAAAGAAACTGAAGGACGCCCCCGTCGTGAAGTCCGAACCCGCCAAGTCATTGTTCAAAGACGATTTCGCCAAGGAACGGCCGGAGCTTTGGGACATCGGCCTCGGCGACTGGAAGTACGCGGATGGGAAGCTGCGTCAATCGAATCCGGGTGCCGTCGATGGCCGAATTCGGGCGAAGGTCGAGGTGCCGACCGACTTCGAGGCGACCGCCCGGTTCACGATCACCGGCGGCGATCCCTGGAAGTCGGTGGGAATTCGCTTCGATGTGGCGGGCACGCACGATGTTCTGGTCTATGTGAGCGCCACCGCCGGCGGGCCCAAGTTGCAAATCGCCTACAAGCAAGGCGGCAACTACGCGTACCCGGCCGACGGGGCGGTCGCCCGGCCCATCAAGGTGAACGAGCCGATCGAGTTGTCGATTCGGGTCCGAGGCCCGGTCGTCAACGTCGCGCTCGATGGCGATCAGCAACTGGCCTATCGCTTGCCGATCCCGCGTGCGAAGGGGGCGATTGAACTGATCACGTACGCGGCGACCGCCGAGTTCAATCGCTTCGAAGTCGCGACGCTACCAAGTTCGATCAAACTGGCCGAG
>JANLUE010000978.1:0-7131 GCA_031363325.1 Gemmataceae bacterium | reverse complement strand
ATCCACCCAGCCCAGGGTTGTCCGCGCAGCGGGCTACCCTGGGAAACGCCGGCCCTCCGCGATGAGACAAACTCCAGGTTTCAATCCGACTCGAGTTTAGGACCGACGGAAGCCAAGAATTGTTTCGATTGGCGGGCTTCGCCCGCCAATCCGCGCTTCGCTCGAGATTGTTCACACACCGCTTCCATTTCGTTCGAACTTCTGCAACGCATGGCAGTCGGCCGACACGAGGCCACGGTTGGCGCCGGCGGAACAGGTCACTTCCGCCAGGTAGATGTTGCCACGCGAATCAACGTGAATGTCGTGCGGCGCGAAGAAGTCGCCGGGTGCGCACGGGTTCTCGCCGCCGCCCCAGCGGGCGATCAAGCGTCGCTCGCGATCGAACACGCTGAGTCGACCCCCAGGGGCGTTCGCGTACGGCGGGATTGTGCCGGGCCACATGCCGGCGCGATACCCGAGTTCCGCCACATGGAAGTTCCCCGCGCGATCGATGAACAACTGGCTCGGTCGAGCAAGGTCGGTCCATTCCGACAGGTAGTCGCCGGTCGGCGTGAACAGTTCGATTCGACTATTCTCACGATCGGCCACGTATACGGTCCCGTCGCCATCGATCGCGATGCCATGCGGCACGTGGAATTGGCCCGGCCCGTTTCCCGGCTCGCCCCACGAACGGATCAACCGGCCGTCGGCGTTGAATTGATGGACGCGCGCGTTGCCGTAGCCATCGCTGATGTACAAATCGCCGCCGGGTGCAAGGGCCACATTGGTCGGGTAATTGAACGGCGGGCCAGCGCGGTGAATGGTCCGAAAGTCGATGCTCGTCGAGCCAGTGTCCGACGGTTGGCCCGGCTTGCCAAGCGTCATGAGCAGTTCGCCAACCGGGGTGAACTTGCGCACCGCGTGGCCGAGATCGTCCGTGCAATACACGGAGTCGTCCGGGCCGATCGTGAGCCCATGCGGCCGAACGAACACGCCTTCGCCCCAGGAGCGAACGAAGGTGCCGTCGGGCTCGAACACGATGACCGGGTGTTCGCCGCGATTGAAGACGAACACGCGATCGCGCGAGTCCGTGGCGATCGCGGCCACTTCGGGCCACGACCATCCGGTCGGCAACTTCGCCCATCGGTCGTTGGCCGTGTAGCCGAACTTTTCGCAGGTGCCCGTCATTTGCGCTTCTGTTCGAGGAGCCAGGTGTAGAGTTCGTCGGTCCCGTAGGCACGGTCCCACGAGTTGTGTTCGACGCCGGGGTACTCGGTGTACTTTGGCTCCGGCTTGCCGCCGGCCTTCTTCATGGCCGCGATCAACTCGCGCGACTTCTCGACTTTGACGGCCTTGTCCTGGTCGCCGTGGAAGCACCAACAGGGAATGTTCTTCACCTTCTCGGCGGTCGAATCGACGTCCTTGGCGTTGAACACGCCGCCGCAGACCGGGGCGATCGCCGCGAACTTCTCGGGGTGCGCGGCCGCGATGCTCCAGGTCCCATATCCGCCCATCGAGAGGCCGGTCAGATAGGTTCGCTTCTCGTCGACGCTGTAGGCCTTCGCGACATCGGCCAGGATCGCGAGCGCGAGCTTGCCGCCTTCGCTTCCTTCGTTCCAGCCGAAGCGCGGGGCTTGCGGGATGATCGTCAGGAACGCGAACTCTTTCTCGCGCTTCTTGATGGCCGGCCCGATGCCAACTTCGACCGGCATTTTGCCGTTCTTCTGTCCGGCCGTTTCGCCCGCCCCGTGCAGGAACAGGATCGTCGGCGTCGCGGTTCTTTTCGCATAGTTGTGCGGAACGAAGAGGACGTACTTCGATTCCTTGCCATCGCCGGCCTTGTAGGTCTTGTCGAGGAATC
The DNA here is from genome assembly GCA_031363325.1 of Gemmataceae bacterium. GTDB lineage: Bacteria > Planctomycetota > Planctomycetia > Gemmatales > Gemmataceae > SIAJ01. The sequence goes on along the minus strand of JANLUE010000978.1, from coordinate 5,291 downwards.
CGGTATCCGCCGCGCGGAGCGGGAACGCCAGCGCGAGCAACGCGAACGCCGAAAGGAGAGGTCGATTCATGAGAGTGAGCCTGAAGTCGGGCTGAGGAAAGCGTACGGGGCGAGTGGGCGACTGGCGCGGACCGAAACTCCAGGAACTGGATTGGAGCGCGTTCCAGGTCGGCGTAGCTGGTCATTGCCTCTACCCGTTTCGCGTTTGGTCATCCGCGCCGATCTTGTCCCACCCATTGCGATCGGCGACAATCCCCATGACGCATTTCCCTTTCCAAGCGATGCCATGCAACCCGCACGCGATTCGGCGACGCGCGTGACGCTGCTCGACCGGCTTCGGCACGAGCCGGCGAACCCGGATCATTGGAGTGAATTCGTCACGCTCTACGGCGGTCGCGTGTTCGCCTGGTGTCGCAAGTGGGGCTTGCAGGACGCGGACGCCCAGGATGTCACGCAAAACGTACTGCTCAAATTGGCCGCCCGCATGCGTGACTTCGCCTACGACCCGACGCGAAGCTTTCGCGCGTGGCTCAAGACGATCGCGCGCAATGCCTGGCGCGACTTCGCCAGCACGCGCGAGCGGCCCGGTCGGGGCAGCGGCGATAGCCAGGTCCAACGTCTGATCGAATCGACGGCCGCCCCGGACGAACTGGCCGCGACGCTCGAGGGGGAGTTCGATCGCGAACTCCTGGAGTTGGCCTCGATCCGCGTGCGCAGTCGCGTCGCGCCGCAGACGTGGGAAGCGTTTCGACTGACCGCCCACGAAGGCCTGGCCGGCACCGAGGTCGCCGCCAAGATTGGCATGCAGGTAGCTCAGGTCTTCGTTGCCAAGCGACGCGTTCTCAAGATGCTCCAGGCCGAAGTCCGCGATCTCGATACGGCGGGAGACGCGACCCCATGACGCGCTGCCCCGACGATCGCGAACTCGAACGACTCATCGACGAGCAACTGTCCGCCGACGAATCGTCCATCCTGTCGGCCCACATTGAAGCGTGCGCCAACTGCCAGCGCTCGCTCGAACGACTCACGAGCGTCGCTCCGGAATCGTTCGCGTCGGAACTTCCCTTCCGCGTCACAGAGCCTCCGAACGAATCAACCGCCACCCCGGCGCGACTTCCCGAAGTGCCCGGATACGAGGTCCTCGAAGTCCTCGGTCGCGGTGGGATGGCGGTGGTTTACAAGGCGCGGCAACGAAGTTTGAATCGACTCGTCGCGCTCAAGATGTTGTCGGAGTCGTCCGCGCTCGAAGCGAACGCGCGGTTCGTGACGGAAGCGAACGCGGTCGCACGTCTGCACCATCCGAACATCGTGCAGATTCACGATGTCGGCGAAACCCGCGGACGGCCGTACCTGGCGCTCGAATATCTGCCGGGCGGCAACCTCGATCGCGCCATCGACGGCAAGCCGCAGGCGGCCGAGTGGTCGGCCGAGATGGTCGAAGTACTGGCTCGGGCCGTCGGGCATGCGCATCGAACCGGCATCGTTCACCGCGATCTGAAACCGTCGAACATCCTGCTCTCACAGCGACCCGATGCCGCCGCGTCGATTGGTCCCCCAGGTGCCGGCGGATCTCGAAACGATCTGCTTGAAATGTCTGGAGAAAGACCCCACCCGACGTTACCTATCGGCGGATGAGTTGGCCGACGACCTGCTGCGTTTTCGCGAAGGTCGGCCCATCGTCGCGCGGCCCGCATCGACTGTCGCTCGGCTGATGAAATGGTCGAAGCGGCACCCAGCGATCGCCGGCCTCGCGTCGGCGATCGTCGTAATTGTCTCGCTGAGTCTGGTGTCGGTCACGGGCCTGTGGTTGCGAGCGGAACGCGAAGCGGACGCGGCCCGATACTCGCAGGGCATCGCGGAGACGAACGCGACCCGCGCGGACGACGCAAATCATGCCGCCGAGACCCGGCGTCGCGCGGCCGAGCTGCGCGGCGCCGAGTTGGCGTTCGATCGCGGCCGAATCGAATGCGAGCGCGGCCAACCCGCGCACGGCCTGTTGTGGATTGTCCGGGCTCTGGAACTTTCCGAGTCCGCTGGCGCGACTCATCTCGAACGGCCAATCCGCGTGGCCCTCGCCGACTGGTCGCGCGACATCTACCAGCCGTCGCGGACGGTCCAGCAGAACGGAACCGTTCGCACGATGGCCTACCGACCCGACGGCAAAGTTCTCGCGGCCGCGGGCGATAGTTCGGTTCAGTTCTGGGATGTCGAATCGGGCCAGGAATGGGCCGCTCCGATTCGCGTGTTGCCGGTGGTCTGGGTCAAGTCGTTCGCGATTCGCTCGGTAGCCTGGTCGCCCGATGGAATGCGGATCGCCACGGGGTCGGACGATGGGCGAGCACAAGTCTTCGAGGTCGCCACTCGCAAACGGATCGCGGTGTTTCCGATTGCCGGGGCCGATGTCGTCTGGCGGGCCGAGTTCTCGCTGTCGGGACAGGAACTCTTGACGTGTTCGGACAACGGCCAAATTCAACGTTGGAACATCGCGACGGGCAAGCCGATTGGGCCGCCGTTGCAAGTTGGCACGCTTGGCGGCTTCTGGAACATGGCCGTCTCGCCCGACCGTCGATTGCTCGCGACCGGCGGCCGCGACAATGAAGTTCGCCTCTGGAAGGTGCCGTCGTTCGAACCGATTGGCGAACCAATTGTTCGATTCGTGCGGCCCACGGCGCTCGCGTTCTCGGCCGACTCGGATCGACTCTTCATTGGGTCGAACGAAGGGTCGGCGTTCATTTACACGATCGCGACCCGAGCGCTCGAGGCGCTGCCGCGAACCACGCACCCGTATCGCGATGTGGTGTCGGCCCCCGACGGCTCGTCGTTCGCGATCGCGAGCGGCTATCGCTTGACGCACGCCGATTCCGAAACAGCCCTCTCGATCGGCGGATCGATCATTGGCAATTCGCCGATCATCGCCGTCGCGTACGCCCCGGATCGCCGGGTCATCGCGGCGGGCGACGAACGGGGGCGAATTCAGTTCTACACGTTACCCGCCAGCCGAAGTGTTGGGCCCGCGATGCCGCATCCACGTGGCGAAATCACGTTGCGACTCGCCTTCGAACGCGATGGCCAGACACTGCTGAGCGCGACACGCCTCGGCGTCACGCGTTGGAACACCTTGACCGGCCAACGCGTCTCGTCGCGGGAATTGTTCCATCAGACGAAGCTCCTCTCGGCCGCGTTTAGCCGCGATGGCAAGTGGCTCGGGACCGGGGCCTATTTCGGTTACTTCGATCTGTACGACCTGAATTCCTGGACGCGGTCAGGGTTCGACGAACGATACCTGTCGGAAGGGGTGGACGTCGTGGCCTGGCTCGCCGACGGCCGACGACTCATCATGTTCTCGCCGAACAGCACGCGAAGCTTCCTCGGCCCGCGCGGCAGTTGGATCTGGGACGTTCCAAGTGGCAAGAAACCCTCGCGCCGGGTCTTGAGCAAACTGGACGTTCCCATTCGCGCGGCCGTCGCGTTGCCCGGGAACAACTTGGTGGCCCTGGCCTGCGACGATGGCGAACTCCGTATCTGGGACGTGGACGCGGACCAACAAGTTGGCGCGGGCTTCCACCACGGCGAGGCGGTGACGGCCGTCGAGATCAGCAGCGACGGCGAACGAATCTTCACGGGCTGCCGCGATGGCTCGGCGCGATTGTGGAGCCGCACGGGCCAACTCCTGATTGCCCCGATGCGACACGATGAGGAAGTGACCTCGGTGGCGATCAGCCCCGATGGCGCGACACTTTTCACCGGCTCCGCCGATCGCTCGGCCCGGTTCTGGGACGCCGCCACGGGCCTGCCCCTCGGGGCCCCGTTGCGCCACGATTCACCCGTGACCGCCGTCACATTTCGACCCGATGGCAAACAAGTCGCCACGGGAACGCGTCGGCCAGCCACGCACGTTTGGTCCGTGCCGCTGGATGAACGACGTGGCTCGGTTGCGGAACTGCGCGAATGGGCCAGGAAGTTGACGGGGCTCGCGCTGGGCGAGAACGGGATCGTTCAGACGGGTTCGCGTTGAGCGTGCTTCGCCATTGTGCGAATGTGCGTAAACAGGAATGGGCTCGCTGCTCCGATCCTGTGCGATTGAGCAACTGTGGCCGCTCGGTGACCTCAACTTGATCAGCCGTCGTCCGTTCTTCGTGTTCGTCCTGACAGCGAGCGAGCGGCTGTGGGCGGAAGTAGGTGGCGTGATTCGCCCGACCGCCAAGTCGCTACGAATCCTCCTGCTCTGAAAATAATCCTTCGCCGGGATCAACTCGGATCGGGCTCTTCCTCGAAGACGACACCCGTATAGAGATCGGTCATGGCGATCGTCACCGGGACGGTCGCGAACGCGAACTCGCCCTCCGGATCGGCGAACACCGTCATGACCCACGTCTCGTCCGGCTGGCGAACGAATCGTTCGATCTGCTTTCGGTCTTGTGAAACGAGTACGTACTCGCGGACCGAAGGAAGCTGTTGGTAGTGGCGAAATTTTTTGCCGCGGTCGTAGCTCTCGGTCGATGGCGAGAGAATCTCGATGATGACTTGCGGATTGGTGAGTGTGTCGAACGCTTCGGGAGCAAATTCGGCTTGACCGCACACAACGGCGATGTCCGGATACGTGAAGAGCCCCGTTCGATCAATTTTGACCCGCTCATCGGCCGAAACGGTTCGGCATGAGCCGCCCTTGAGCTTGCCGTACATTTCGCCGATCAAGTTGTCCTTGAGCACATTGTGACTGTGGCTCGCTCCCGCCATCGCGAACGTCTCGCCACGATAGTATTCGCTCTTGAACGTGGCCGTTCGCTCGTTGTTCAAATATTCGGCGACCGAGAGCTTGCGTTTCGGAATCGCGGACATCGCTGCACCTCTTGGGTCAATTCTACCATAACGCCAGCCGCGGGAAACGCGGATCGGGCTCATGTGGATACAACAAACTGGCCCGATCACTCCGCGAACTCTCTCCGCATGACACGCATCTTTCTCCTGTTGGCGTTCGCCGCGCCAGTCGTCGCCGCCGAGCCAATTTCCGTGGTGCCCGGCGATTGGCCCTGGTGGCGTGGGCCGAACCTCGATGGCCACGCCGACCCAAAGCAAACGCCGCCGCTCGAATGGTCCGAGACCAAGAACGTCGTCTGGAAGACGGCGATCCCGGGCCGGGGTCATGGGTCGATTACGGTGGTCGGCGAGCGCGTCTACCTGGCGACGGCCGACAACGCGACCGATTTGCAATCCGTCCTGGCGTTCGACCGCAAGACCGGCGCGAAGGTCTGGCAGACGGACGTGCACAAGGGCGGCTTCGACAAGAAGGG
>JANLUE010000966.1:0-1760 GCA_031363325.1 Gemmataceae bacterium | reverse complement strand
CGATCACTGAAGGCAAGCCCGTGTTGACGGACATCGTTCCAGCCGCCGGGCAAACCGAATCGAACCTCCTTCGAATCGCCGCGTCGGCCGAGCAAGATTCGGAACACCCCCTGGCGACCGCCATCGTTCGAGCGGCCGAGGAACGTAGTCTGTTGCTGTCGCGGCCCCGGCAGTTCAACGCGATCGCCGGCCTGGGCCTCGAAGCCGTCGTGGATGGCCGATCGGTCCTCGTCGGCAATGCGACTTTCCTGAAATCGCGCGGCATCCAGGTCGATTCGGCCGTGGCCGACCAGTTGGCCGGCGCGGGTAAGACGCCGGTGTTCGTCGCGATCAACGGCGAATATGTGGGCGCGTTGGCGGTGGCCGATCGACCTAAGACGGGCGCGCGGGCGGCGATCGAACGGCTCCGGCAACTCGGACTTAATGTCGTAATGCTCACGGGAGACGTTCGTTCAACGGCCGAGTCGATCGCGCGCGAAGTTGGCATCGAACGAGTAGTCGCCGATGTACGGCCCGACGGCAAAGCGGCCGCGATCCGCGAACTTCAGAAGGGCGGAGCGAAAATCGCGATGGTCGGGGACGGCATCAACGACGCCCCCGCACTCGCCCAGGCCGACGTCGGGATTGCCATGGGGACGGGGACCGACATCGCGACCGAAGCCAGCGATGTGACGCTCGTTCGCGGCGACCTAGGCGGAATCGCGGACGCGATTGAATTGTCGCGCGCGACCCTGCGCACGATTCGCCAGAACCTGTTCTTCGCGTTCGCCTACAACGTGATCGGAATCCCAATCGCGGCCGGCGTGCTGTATCCCTTCACCGGCTGGCTGCTCAGTCCGATTCTCGCATCGGGTGCGATGGCCTTGTCGAGCTTGAGCGTCGTGGGCAACGCGCTGCGCTTGCGGAAGTAAGGCCGATTCGTGGAAGTACCGCGATGCATTCGTGCCGCCATGTGACATAATGTGGTTGAAGGGGGCCAATCATGCCAGCGCTCGCATTCCGCAAGCCGCGCGTTCGGAAGCCGGGGGCCAATCCGCGTCAGTTCGTTTTGAACGGGCACATCCAGGTTCCGGCCACCTTTGCGGACTTCGACGCATTTCGAGAGTGGTGCCGCTCCGACGCGTACCCGGAACGCGGCGATGTCTTCTGGATCGATGGCTCCATCTGGGTGGACGAGGCGATGGAAGACTTTTCGACTCACAACCTCGTGAAGACGGAAATTGGCGGCGTACTCTGGGCGTTGGTCAAGACCTTCGAGTTGGGCTACTTCTTCACCGACCGCATGCGTTTGGTGAACGAGGAGACCGAGCTGTCCGTGGAACCGGACTTGATGTTTGTGTCCAAGCAGTCGCTCCGGGACGGTCGCGTTCGACTGCCGGCGAACGAACGCAACCGTCGGCTTGAAGTGGTCGGTTCGCCGGACATGGTCCTCGAAGTTCGCAGCGATTCGTCGGGAACCAAAGACGAGTTACTGCGCGAGAAGTATTTCGCCGCTGGCATTTTGGAGTTCTGGGTCGTCGACGTGCGCGACGGACGATTCAAGTTCGACGTTCTTCGTCGCGGGCCCAAAGGATTCTCAGCGACTCCGAATCGAAATGGGTTCCTGCGTTCGAGGGTTTTCGATCGATCGTTCCAACTCTCGAAGGGCGAAGACGATCTTGGATTTCCAACGTTCAGCCTCGAGGTCGAAGGGGCAAGTCGATGAACGGCTGGAAACCCCGGCCTCGAAGCCATCGGCCGGGGCTATCTGCGGGTCGCCG
>JANLUE010000947.1:0-3496 GCA_031363325.1 Gemmataceae bacterium | reverse complement strand
CGCGCCAACGCGGTTCTTGAAGTTGTCAATCTTGTGTGTCGGAATCGGAATCGCAGACCCGTCCACCTTGATCTCGATGGAGAATTTCTTCTCCGCCCACCCACGAGCGACAAGAAACCCGTCGATCTCGATTGGAATGGGCGATCGTCCTCCGCCAGGAGTCAGGATGGCGCTCTTCTTGAGCGTGAACGATTCAAGACACTGCATCAAGTCGTCGAATTCATTCCGAAAATCGCTATGGAGGATCGCACAGGCGTGGTCTCGTTCTTCAATCTTGTACTTGTCGCGAATCCTGCGTGGAATGGAAGAGATTCCCACCGGTCGGCCCTCCTTGCCCAGGATGGGAGATATTGCCAAGGCGCGAGAAGACATGCAAGATCAATCGTGTCGTAGGCCACCGTCGAGAAATCTGCTTGCAGGTGCAACGTGGCTCGCAAACGAACTCCCTACGCGGCCGGCCTGATGATCGCACTCGCCATCGGGGCGGTGTTCGGCTGGAAGCTCGGCACGCGCAACCAGTCGATCGAATCGACATCCGAGCCGTTCCCCGACCTAGGCCCCGATGGACCGCTTCCCGATCCGATGTATCGCGGCAAGCCGCTCGTCTATTGGCGAGTACAAATCAAGACGCGTGCTTTGAGTCACGGGGGTTGGGCTCCTCGAGTCTATTTGGCGCAAGGCAATGATGAACTCGTACTGAACTACGACGATGAATCAACTTGGAGTCTGGCGGAAATGTTAATCGCCCTCGCGAGAACGGACGATGCGTTCATTCGCTCGAGAGTCGTGGATTTTCTGTCCCGATGCCATCGTGCCCGAAGCCGACCGGTTGTAGATGGGCTATTGCGCCTACTTCGCGACCCCTGCTGGCTTGTTCGCCGATCGGCCGCCGATTTACTCGTCAACTGGAGTTGGGACGGATACTCGAAGGACCGGGTGACTCGTTGGACCTCGCCCGTGATCTCTGGTCCCGTCATCGATTTGAGTTCGCGCTGTGACGTCGAGTGTCGAATTGGCGGTGAGGAGTTGCACTGGATCACCGACGAAACGAACTTGCCGGAACTGCGACTTGGCCCGGATGTTGAAGACAACGATTTGAATTCGTTGTCAAACGTCCATTCGGTCTTGATCCTTGACATGAGTGGTAGCGAAGTGACCGATCGCGGGCTGATGCACTTGTTGCCGATGCAATCCCTGGGTCGAATCGAAGTCGGTCGAACCAAGATCACGCCGGCCGGACAGTTCCTTTTCCAATCCGTCCGGCCCAATGTTCGTTTCTCGCGGTTCGAAGACATTCGCTAAACTCAATTCACGGAGAGAACCGGAGTTTTAGCACGGCCTCGCGTTCTGGCGAACGCGGCTACGGGACGCGAATCATAGCCGCGTTCGCGAGAACGCGGGGGACGCCGCAATGGATTTGGGTTTTGGTTCGACGGCCGCGGCAACCGGCCGAAAACGGATGCCGGAACATTGGCCGTGCCGGAATCGCTGCGCAAGCGATCGGCAACGACATGTGCCGGCACTCGGACGTGAAAATTCCCATATTCCGTTGCCCCCAGGTTGCGAAAATCCGCGCGCCGCATTATCCCTCGGGCAGGCCCGAAGTTCCCGGCGTTTCGCCGACCTTCAGGCCCAATGGACTTCGTTCCGGAGACCGAAATGCGTCGCAGCCACCGACAATCCACAATCACTTATTTTCAAATGACTTACGGCGAGATTGCGACAAAATGACACGATTTGACACAAAAATCCAAAGATGTTTTTTTGGCGACCGGGTTATTCCGGCCCATCAAAATCACCGCGGACGCGTTCTTGCGGAGTCGCCTGTCCCAAAATGTCCACGAATGTCCCAAAAAACAAAAGAAGTTTAATCCGAAAGGCGAGCCGAAACTCCGGTTTTCATTCTGATTCGGGTTTAGTTGGAGCGGGCGCTGATTCCTGCGCCCGAGATTCAATCCATCCCCGCCTGACGCCCCGAAGTCGCGCCGCGTTCGCAACTTTGCGATGGGCCGTTCACGCGCCGGCACGCACTTCTCCCGTCACCGGCGAATCGCCGAAATCCCTGGCATTTCCGGCAAGTTCGTAACACTCGGGTCGATAACCAGTTCAACCAGGGGGGACGCAAGAGCCGCCCAAACCCAAACAGTGGAGACGACTTCGATGGGCCTGTCGCTTGTCAACAACGTGACGTCTTTGGCGGCTCAGAACAGCCTGAACCGAACCAACAACAACCTCGGCAAATCGCTCGAGAAGCTCTCGAGCGGCCTCAAGGTCAACCGCGGGGCCGACGGCCCGGCCGCCCTCGTGATTAGCGAACAACAGCGGGCCCAGATCTCGGGCCTGCGCACCGCGACCGAGAATACCTCGAAGGCCATCTCCCTCGTCCAGACGGGCGAAGGGGCCTTGAATGAAATCAACGGCCTGCTGATCAAGATTCGTTCGCTGGCCGTCGACTCGGCCAACTCCGGTGTGAACGATTCAAACGCCCTCGCCGCCAATCAGGCCGAAATTCAGAACGCGATCGACACCATCGATCGCATCTCGGGCAACACGCAGTTCGGCACCAAGAAGTTGTTCGATGGAACCGCCGGGTTCAACGGCTCGGTCTCGGATGCGGATGTGTCCTTCCTGAAGGCCGACGGAACGGCGGTCGCGGGCGTCTATAACGTCGCGGTCACTCAGACGGCCCAACGCGCCACGCTCGGTGGCGCGGCCGGTAACGCCGTGACGGCACTCGGTCAAGATGAAACGGTCATCGTGAATGGGGTCAGCATCGCGCTCTCGAGCGGCGATTCGCTGGCCAACGTGATCGCCAAGATCAACAACTTCACCTCGCAGACCGGTGTGACCGCCCTGAGCGATGGTGGTAACCTGCGACTGCGGACCGGAGCCTACGGGTCGGCCGCGAACATCACGGTTCAATCGAACGTCGCCGCGGCCGCGGGCACGACGACCGGATTTGGCACCACGCAAGCGACCGACGCGGGCCGCGATCTGCAAGGCACGATCAACGGCGTCAGCGGTATCGGCACGGGCAACACCCTCAAGGTCAACGGCATCTCGCTGGCATTCGGGCTCGACTCGACCGATACGAGCCAGACGAACACGGTGACCGGTGCTCAGGGCACGGTCAGCATCAGCGATCAGCGGCTGACGTTCCAGATCGGTGCGAACGCGGGTCAGACGGTGAAGATCGCCTTCGACAAGCTGTCGTCGGCGGCCCTTGGCATCGGTGCGAACGGGGCCGGCACCGCGAACCTCGCGGCCGTCGATGTCCGAAGCGCGGCCGGGGCCCAGGACACGATCCGCGTCGTCGATCAGGCGATCTCGGACGTCACCGACCTGCGCGGTCGACTCGGTGCCTTCCAGCAGAACACGCTCGAATCGATCGGCAACAACCTGCGTTCCAGCCTGGAGAACACGACGGCCGCCGAGTCGCTGATCCGCGACACGGACTACGCCAGCGAAATCGCCCAGTTCACGAAGTTCCAGACCC
>JANLUE010000915.1:0-2915 GCA_031363325.1 Gemmataceae bacterium | reverse complement strand
GGGTCCTTCGCGCGCGGGGCCGTTAGCCGCGCGATCAGCTTCGCCGAAGCGATCTCGAGGACATCGAGAGAATCGACCGCCTCATCCAGGCCATAATGCGAAGCGACCGCGCGAGTCCCGTCATGATTCACGGCCAACATGCCACCACTGAATGTATCGACGGGACCGACTAGCGCCTCGGTACCGATGAGAAGCTCGACGACTCGAAACCGCGCCTTGCCGGACTCGTCGAAGAATCGATCCTCGATGAATCGCTTTCCGTCACCGCTGAAGAGGGCTGTTCCCGCGAGGCTGATTGACACCTCGCGCACCAGTTCCACGTCTCGGCCCAACAGCGTCATCGCGGCCTCGACGCGCAGGTCCGCCATTGTTGGCAAGTTCACGCGCGTGTCCGTCGCATCGCGCGGCCGGTCCAAAAGCTCGACGGCCGTCTTGATCAGGCTCAGGCTTCGAGACCGCCAACCGTTGCGTGCGATCAATCGTTCCGCGCGGGCCTGCCGATAGGCCGACTGCGCCAGCGTGTTCTTCAACAACTCCTCGCGGTCCTTGACGGCCGCTTCCTGATCGCGGGCGTCGCGCTCGCTCGCGGCCGCCTCGTCGGCCCGGCGGCCCGCCTTCACCGCGTAGACCGACGACACGATCGAGCCCGCCACGAGCAACAGAATCGCGGTCGTGCTCAGGACGGTGATGGCCGGGTTGCGGCGAATCCACTTCTTCGCCCGGCGGATCGGCCCCGCGCGCCGAGCGGCCACCGGTTCGCCACGCAACCAACAGGCGAGTTCATCGGCGAACGCGCCGGCCGTCTCGTAACGCTGGGCGGCGTCCTTTTCGAGTCCCTTCAACGCAATCGCTTCGAGGTCGCGATCGCAGGTCGGCTTCAAGACGCTGGGTGGTGTCGCTTCCTGTTCCTCGACCTGACGAAGGGTCTGGGCGATGCTCTCGCCGACGAACGGCGGTCGGCCCGCGAGCATCTCGTACAGGATCGCGGCGAGTGCGTAGATGTCGACCGAAGTCGTGATCGCCCGATCGCCGCGCGCCTGCTCGGGGGCCATGTAGCTTGGCGTGCCGACGACTGCGCCCGAGATCGTCAGGTCGCTGTCGCCCGTCGTCTTCTTGGCCAGGCCGAAGTCCGTGATGAACGGCGTGCCGTCGGCGTCCAGAAGAACGTTGCCCGGCTTCAGGTCGCGATGCAGGATGCCGCGTTGATGCGCGAAGTGAACACCCCGGGCGACCTTTTCCAACAATGCGACCGCCGATCGTGGATCGTCAGCGAGCGACTTCATGCGATCGGCCAGGCTGCCGCCGTGCACGAGCCGCATCGAGAAGTACGGGCAGCCATCGTGATCGCCGACTTCGTGGATCGGCAACACATTGGGATGATCGAGCCCGGCGGCCGACTCGGCTTCCTGTCGAAAGCGCTGGACGGCCGTCTCGGTGGCGAACTGCCCGCTCAGGATCATCTTGACCGCGACAACTCGATTCAGGCTGATCTGCCGAGCCCGATAGACGACCCCCATACCCCCCTGGGCGATCTTGTCGAGCAATTCGTAATCGCCGACGATCCGCCGATTCGCGGCCGGCGCTTCGATTGGACCAACCGGCGGCAACGTGGCGGCCTGGGCCGGGTCGAAGACATCGGTCGGCTTGGAGAGTGTTTCGGGAAAAGTGGGCCGCGGCTCGCTGCTCATCCAACCGTTGTAGCGTGGAACGAGCGTGCGGGGCGATGTCAGTTTTCCGCTGAACCCGCCGAAAAGTAAAACGACCGCCGGGCGGCGCGAGCCGGCCACGGCGGTGTTCTCCTCCCCTGGAGATTCAAGCGTTAGACGTTGCGAGTCAACCGGTTGCGACCGGCGACAGCGAGGCCGATCTATAACGCGGCGCCCAAAAAGAAAAAGGCGAATCACCTATTCGTTTGCGGATCCCGCCCGCGTTTACCGCGCCGAAGGCACGCCCGAGAAGTTTGGTCCGGACGACACTCTGAAGATCCCCGACGTGCTGCCCGGGTTTGAGATCGTCGCGCGGCATTTCTTCGAGTGATTGGACGGCAAACCCGCATTGCCAAATCTCCGCTGCCGGGCTATATCCCGCAAAGCATCGGTCGCGCCATCGCTCCGAGGGGAACCATGAATCTGCGCCAGTCCGTCCGGGGCTTCGCTCAGCGCGTCTTCCGGAAGGCCAAAGTTGGCCCGGCCATCGTGCCCAAGAAAAGTCGGGCCGAGTTGCACGACTACTGGAAAGAACCGAACGACGGGGCCAATCAGCCCGAAGACTACATCGCACCCACCGGCTCGCGACGCAGCGAGTACCTCGTGAGCGTCGCCAAGGATGTGATTCCGACGACGGCCCCGATTCTCGAAGTCGGTTGCAACGCGGGCCGTAATCTGAACTACCTGCACAACGCCGGGTTCAAGAACCTGGCGGCCATTGAAATCAGCGAAAACGCCGTTCGGCTCTTGCGCTCGAACTTCCCGGTCCTGGCGGCCGCCGCGACCATCCACAACCGGCCTCTCGAAGAAGTGATCAAGACCTTCGCCGATGGTCAGTTCGAGTTCGTGTTCACAATGGCCGTCCTGGAACATATTCACAGTGATAGTGAATGGACCTTCGCGGAGATTTCGCGGGTCGCGAAGAAGTACTTGTTCACGGTCGAAGACGAGGGTTGCCAGTCGTGGCGACACTTCCCGCGCAACTACCAGGAAATCTTCGAGCCGATGGGCTGGAAGCAAGTTCGCACGGATGTGGGCGAGGGCGTGATCGGCCTCGGCGGGGCGTTCGTCGCCCGCCTGTTCGCCCGGAGCTAAACCCAAATCAGATTGAAACCTGGAGTTTGTCTCATCGCGGCCGGGCTGGCGTTTCCCAGGGTAGCCCGCTGCGCGGACAACCCTGGGCTGGGGGATGTAACGCCTTCGGCGTAA
>JANLUE010000912.1:0-7327 GCA_031363325.1 Gemmataceae bacterium | reverse complement strand
TTACGCCGAAGGCGTTGCATCCCCCAGCTCAGGGTTGTCCGCGTAGCGTAGCGGGCTACCCTGGGACACGCTCGCCCATCCGCGATGAATCCGACTTGGGTTTACGCCTGAATGCTCTGCAGCATTTCCTTGAGTGGCACCAGTCGGTCGCCCCGCGCGCCCTCGCAACGTAAGGCCGTCAGGAAGCGGCGGGTCAATTGTTCCTGGATGTCGTCGACCGAGCCGGGGTCGTCGGCCGGGATCACGATGCACCCGCCGGCCCGCCGATCGTGCCCGCCCGCCTTGCCGAGGTTGCCGACAACCTGGCGCAACAAGTCGCCCGCCTGGACGCCGTGAAGCGACGTGCGGAGTGAAAGCACGAGCTTGTTGCCGCACAGCCCGCCGCACAGGGCCCAGTCCACTTTCTCGAACCGGACCATGAAGTCGACGACCTCGGCCGCCTGTTCCGGCTGCGGCAGATGGCTCACCCAACTCACGATCAGTCGATTGTAAATGAACGAACTTTGCAAGGCTTGCAACAACACTTCGAAGTGACTGTGCGGCAGGCGCGCGTTGCGAATCTGGGCGAGAGCGTCCTTGTCGGCGAGCGGGAACAGGAAGTGCAAGGCACTATCGTCGGAGTGCGTCGCTTCACGGGGGTAGCCGGAGACTTCCGTTTCGATCCCGTACAGGAGGGCGGTCGCGATCTTTGGCGGGACCGGCACGTCGTGTTCGATCAGATATCGAGTCACCAGTGTGCAGGTCGCCCCGAGGGTCGGCTGCACATCGACGAACGCCACGCCTTCGAGATCGCCCGGCGTCGTGTGATGGTCGATGACGGCGTAGAGCGGCATGTCGTCGCACGAATGCCGGCCCGTATTGGGCTGGCTATCGACCATGACGACCGCTTCGCCGGGCAGGAACGTCACGTCGTCGATTGGCACCAGGTTGAGGCCCAGGAGTTCGACCATCGCCCGATTCTCGGCCCGGTTGATGAGGCCGTCGCGGGTAAGTCGAGTCGGGACGTTCAGCTTGGTGGCCACGAGATGGGCGAGGCCCATCATGCTGCCCAGGCTGTCCGGGTCGGGCTGAACGTGGGAGACGAACGTGACCCGCGGCGCGGCTCGTAGGCCCGCGAGGAAGCGGTCCGATCGCCGGTGGCCCGTCGCTTTGCCGTTCAGGGTGATGTCGCGGTCGGCGCACAGAAGCGCCATAGGTTGGATCTCGACCTCGGCCAGGGCCCGACGGAACACGCCGTCGGATGTGAACCCAAATACAGTATACGCCCCCTGGCTGGGGAACCCTACTCTTTTACCGGTCGCGTCCGGGACTGCCAAGCGGACCTGTTATTTTGGAGCAAATTGAATGGACAAACGAACACATATTGGGTGGGCCTCACATGCGAAACTCCCGCCCTCACGCAATCAAACGCGAACGCCGACACGTCCCGGCGAACGGCGGCAAATTGACGATTCGCCCGCTTGGCTATGGAAGGAACCTCCTGTCCGGATGAGCGGAGTGCAACGCCACGAAAGTGCATCATGCCTCCAGCCAAGCTCGAGGAAGCCCATGCGAAACTTCACGAATTGAACGACCGGCTACGGTGCGGCGAAGAGTTGACGAGTACAGCTGAGTAGGGCGCCGTCCAGGGATCGAACGCTTCAACTGGCCTCCGACGGAGTCGACGGCGATCTCAATTTCACCCGACCCGCTTGCGGAAGTTCAGCGAACTGACCGTCAACGCGATCAGGGCCATGCCCCACAGGACCAAGGCGTGCTTCCAGAGTTCCGGCCAGCCGGCCCCGCGCAGGATCACGCCGCGCGCCGCGTCGATGAGCCACGTCGTCGGCAGGATCTGGGCGACCCACTGGAAGAACGGCGGCATCGAGTCGAGCGGGAACACGTAGCCCGAGAGAAACACCGAGGGAAGGATCGTGCCCATGGCCATCTGGCTGGCCGCGTCGCGGGTCTCGGCCTTCGTTGAAATCAACAGACCGAGGCCGACCATCGCCAGGACGAACGGAATCGAGATCGCGAGCAGCGTGAGAAAGACCCCGCTAATCGGAACCTGGAACGCGTAACGCATCAGGGCCGCGATGAAGCAAAACTCGAACACGGTCAGGACGGCATAGGGGGCCATCTTGCCGAGGATCAATTCGCCGCGTCGGACGGGCGTCATGTAGAGTTGTTCGAGCGTGCCCATTTCTTTCTCTTTGACGAGCGCCGTCGCCGAGAGGACGGTACACATCATTTGGCAGAGCACGACCATCAGCCCCGGGATGAAGAAGTTGGCCGAGCGCGTGTCCGGATTGAACAGGATGCGGGGCCGCGCTTCGATGGGCAACGGCTTGTCGCCGAGCGAACGTTGCAACGATTCTTTCAATGCAATGGAATTGCCCGCACTGACCGCCTCGGCCGCGATGCTCGACACGGAGCCATCGACGAGGATCTGAATCTGGGCGGTGTCGCCCGCTTCAAGGCGCCGCGAATAGTCGGCCGGGATAATGATTCCGACCATTGCGTCGCCGGCCACAATCGCCTGATGCACGTCCGCGTCGGAATAGGCCGTCTTGACGATCAGGAAGTCCTGCGAGTTCTCGAACTGTCGCAACAGCGCCCGGCTCTCCTGCGTGCCCGCGTGATCGACAATCACCGTGCGCACGTGTCGAACATTCGTGTCAATCGCATACCCGAGCATGAATAGCTCGAGCACGGGCATGAACAGAATGAAGAAGAGCGTCTGCGGGTCGCGGCGAATGTGCCGAAGCTCCTTGTGGGCGACGGACCAGATACGCAGGAATGTTAAGTTCATTGATAAGTCCTGCGTTATTGGTCATTGGTCATTGGTCACTAGTCATTAGTCATTTGTCATTGGCAATTCAACAGTTGGAAATCAGTACTGACCAATGACTAATGACCAATGACTAATGACCGAGACGCTTGACGAGACAACGTTACAAACACATCTTCCAAATTTGGCTTCGTCGCCCGGACCTGGACGCCTTCGCGTTCGAGGTCCGAGAACGAATCGTTCGCGTCGGCCAGCGCATGAATCGCTTCGCCGAAGATCGTCGCTTCGCGGACGCCGGGGCGGGAGCGCAGGCGATCGAGCAAGTTCGCCACGTCGGGGCCGACGAGTTCGACTCGGCGGGTGCCGGCCGGCGTCACGTCGGGGTTGCGCTTCAAGTCGGTCGGCGTGCCGACCGTGAGCAACTTCGACAGGTACAGGTAGCCGACGCGGCCACACCGTTCCGCTTCGTCCATGTAGTGGGTGGTCACGACCAGAGTGATTCCCTCGGCCGCCAGCTTGAACAGCAAGTCCCACAGGTCGCGGCGGGCGACCGGGTCCACGCCGGCCGTCGGTTCATCGAGGAACACGAGTCGCGGCCGATGCAACAGGGCGCAGGCCATCGCGAGTCGTTGCTTCCAGCCGCCGGAGAGTCGCTCGGCCCGGCGTTCGAGGTACGGGCCGAGCCCTGTGAGGCTGACCAACTCGGCCGTGCGATCGCGGGCCGCTTGACCGGTGAGGCCGTAAATTCCGGCGTAGAACCCCAGGTTCTCGGTGGCCGTCAGGTCCGGGTACAGGGCGAACTTCTGCGACATGTAGCCGATCGATTCACGAACTTTTTCGGCGTCGGTCGCCACGTCGCGGCCCAGGACCTCGGCCTTCCCGGTCGTGAACGGAATCAGCCCGCAGACGGCCCGGATCAACGTCGTCTTGCCGGACCCGTTCGGCCCGAGCAGGCCAAACACTTCGCCTTTGTTGATCGTGAGGTTGACGCCGGCGACCGCAGTGAACTTGCCAAACCGAATCGTCGCGTCCGTCAGGGTGATGACCGGTTCGGCGTTCATGGCTGGCCTCCGGGTCGGACGAACACGTCGGCCGCCATGCCCGATTTGAAGATCCCCTCCGGATCCGGTACGCGAACCTTGATCGCGAACACCTGATTGGCCCGCTCGTCGACCGTTTGCACATTGCGCGGCGTGAACTCGCCGGCCGTCGCGATCTGGGCGATCGTGCCATTGAAGCGGCGACCGGGGTGCGAATCGATCGTCACCTCGACTGTTTGATTCAAGCGGATGTTGCCGAGCTGCGTGGCCGGCACATAAGCCTTCACCCAGAGGTCGTCGGCCCGCAGCAATCGAGCGACGGGTTGGTTCGGCCCGGTCACGTCTCCCGGCCGAACCGCGAGAACTTCAACGATCGCCGGCTCCGGCGCGGAAACGACCCCCTCGGCCAACATCGCGTCCAACTCGCGGATACGGGCCGTCAATTCGGCGACCTTGGCGACCCACTCGGATATTTCCTCGGACCGGGTCGGTGCGACGGTCAGGTCGCGCTGGGCGAGCGTGCGGCGAACTTCCGCCTCGGCTTCGAGGATGTCTTCTTTCTTGGGTCCTGCCTTGAACAACTTCAACCGGGCGGCCGCCGCGTCGGCCTGGGCCTTCGACCGTTGAAACGCCGCTCGGGCCGAATCGAGCTTCGAGTCCGTGGAAAGGTTCTTGGTCTGCATCCAGCGCTCGCGTTCCCACTCGACGCGGGCGTATTCGACTTCGGCCGCGATCGCGTTCCATTCTTGCTGGGCTTGGTCGATTTCCTCGGGCCGATAGGCGGCCTTCACGCGATCGCGATGAGCTTCGGCACTGGCGACCGAGGCCTCAGCGGCCGCTCGCGCTTCGGGCGTGGCCCCGTTGCGGGCCCGTTCGAGCATCGCCTCCATCGCCTGCCGACGTCGCAGGGCCTGCTCGCGCTGGGCTTCGAGTTCGGGGAGGTCGAACGTCACAAGCGGTTGGCCCGCCTTGACCAGGTCTCCCTCTTTGACGGCGATTGATTTGACCCGCCCGCCGACGCGGGAACTCAGTCGAACTTCCTGAACTTCGACGATGCCGGGCAGCCGCAGCTCGGCCGGCCCCTTGTTGAATGGCCAGTGGAAGCCGAGGCCGGCCGCCGTGGCCGCGATCACAAGTCCTGAAGCGATCAGTAGTTTCTTCGCGGGCATAACACGAACCTCCCGAGGATATGATGCCTAGCCGGGCGTGGCGGACGTTCGGAGAGGAATTCGGGCGGAATTCTGAATTCGACTTGGCCGTGTTGATTAGTATCCGGGTTTCCCGAGGAAGCCACGACCAAATGAATCTTCGTGCCTAACTATAATCGGGAGATGTACGAGTTCTTCGAACACACGGCCGACTTGGGGCTTCGCGCCCGCGCGGCCGACCGGGACACGCTCTTCGTCGAAATGGCGACCGCGTTGTTCGCGGCCGTCGTCGACGACTTGAACACGGTTCACCCCGAGACGATGGTCCAAGTCGCGGCCGACGGAACCGATCTCGAGTATCTGTTGTTCGACTGGCTCCGCGAACTTCTGTATCGGCTCGACGCGGATCATCTGGTCTTTTCGCGGTTCGAGGTCGCGGTGACCGATGTTGGTTTGACCGGGGCCGCGTGGGGCGAATCAATCGACCCGACCCGGCATGTGTTGGCTCACGAAGTGAAGGCGATCACGTATCACGGCCTGCGCGTCGAACGCGAGGCCGAGGGTTGGATCGCCGAAGTGATCGTGGACATTTGACATGAGCAAGCAACCTTTCAACGGCCCGCTCGAACGGATCGATCCGTTCTGCGTCCGCATTCCAAGGTCGTACAAGGCGGGCATGCGCGTGCCCGGCTTGATCTTCGCCAACGATCGATTACTCGAAGCCGTGAAGAAGGACCAGGCCGCCGACCAAGTGGCCAACGTCGCGTTCTTGCCCGGCATCCAGGGGGCGAGCATCGCGATGCCGGACATCCATTGGGGTTACGGCTTTTGCATCGGCGGGGTGGCCGCGACGGACCCGGCCGAGGGGGGCGTCATCTCGCCCGGCGGCGTGGGCTACGACATCAACTGTGGCGTGCGGCTCGTGCGGACGAGCCTGACGTACCGTGAAGTCAAGAACCACATTCGCGAACTGATCCGGTCGCTGTTCAACACGATCCCGGCTGGCGTCGGTCGATCGGGCGCGTACAAGTTCAACGCCGACGAAATGAAGCCGCTCCTGAGCGAGGGGGCGAGTTACGTTGTGGGCCGCGGGCTCGGCGTGCCGCGCGACATTGGCTTCTCCGAAGCGAACGGTCGGATCGACGACGCCGAGCCGGACCTCGTGTCGGCCCACGCCGTCAAGCGCGGCAGCGCACAGTGCGGCACGCTCGGGAGCGGCAACCACTTCATGGAAGTTCAAGTCGTCGATTCGATCTTCGACGAGGAGGTCGCGACAGCGTTCGGGCTCGAGAAGGACCAGGTGTGCGTCATGATCCACTCGGGTTCGCGTGGGCTCGGCTACCAGGTCTGCGACGACGCGCTGGCCGCCTTCCGCAACGCCCACATCAAGTACGGAATCGAACTGCCCGATCGGCAATTGGCATGCGCTCCGGCGGAAAGCCCCGAGGGTCGTGGCTACATTGGCGCGATGCGGGCGGCCGCCAACTTCGGCTTCTGCAATCGGCAGTTGCTGATGCAACAGGCCCGCGAAGTGTTCGCCAGCGTGTTCGGTTCGTCGTGGCAAGATTTGGGAATGGACCTCGTCTACGACGTGGCGCATAACATTGCAAAGCTCGAAGAACACACGGTCGATGGCAAGTCGAAGCGGCTGTGGGTCCATCGCAAGGGGGCGACGCGAGCGTTCCCGGCCGGCCACCCCGAGTTGCCGGACGCCTACCGCAAGGTGGGACAACCCGTGATCATCCCCGGCGATATGGGCCGGGCGTCGTGGGTACTCGTCGGCCAGCCGGGCAGCATGGAGCGGACGTTCGGCACGACGTGCCACGGGGCCGGCCGAGCGATGAGTCGAACGGCGGCCGTCGCCGACGCGGGCGGGCGAAAGATCGAGAAGGAACTCGAAGCGAAGGGCGTGATCGCGATGGCCCAGAGCCGGCGTGGACTCGCGGAGGAACAGCCGCGCGCCTACAAGAACGTGGACGATGTGGTCGAAGTTGTGGACGGAGCCGGGCTGTCGAAGAAGGTGGCCCGCATGCGGCCGATCGGCGTGATCAAGGGGTGAGCAATCGGCTGTCAGCTATCCGCATTCGGCTTTTCTTCGGATTGCCGTTAGCGGAAAGCTGACAGCCAAAAGCTATGCCAAGTAAAACGCTCGCCCGCAGTTTCGGCAGCAACTAAATTCGTTCTTGCGAAGGTTCTGCATGTTTTGATCGGTGATGCCGACTCGGCAGTGGGCACAGCCCTGGTTCTCGACGGCGGCCAGGGCGTCCGCGCCGTGGGCCTTGACGAGGCGATCGTATTGCGGTCGAACTTCGAGCGGAATCTTTGCTTCTTCATCGGCGAGCGTCTTGGTCGCGGCGAGGACTTCGCCT
>JANLUE010000896.1:0-1114 GCA_031363325.1 Gemmataceae bacterium | reverse complement strand
AAAAAAATACCTCCCCCTCGGGGGGGGGGGGGTTTTTTGCCCCCCCCCCCCCCGACGTTCTGTTTCCATAGGCCCGGATTGGCGGAATGGACGAACGGTCTCACGGCTTCCTGCGCGACCTGTTGGAAACGCCCAGCCCGTCCGGGTACGAGCGGCCGATCCAGGACATCGTCCGCACGTGGATCGGGCCCGTCGCCGACGAAGTTCGCACCGATCGACACGGCAACGTGGTCGCGGCCTTGTTTCCCAGAAACTCGTCGCCGGCCCCGGTGAAGATTCTGTTCGCCGGGCACTGCGATCAGATCGGCTTGATGGTTCAGTACGTGGATAGCGATGGGTTCCTGTACGTGCAGCCGATCGGCGGGTGGGACATCTCGATCCTGCTCGGGCAGTATCTGACGGTGTGGGCGGCAAGTGGCCCGATTCAAGGCGTGATGGCACGCAAGGCCCCGCACCTGCTCACGAACGAGGAACGCAACAAGCAGCCGCAGTTTCACGATCTGTGGCTGGACATCGGCGCGGCGAACAAGGACGAGGCGGCCGGGCTGGTTCGGCCGGGCGACCCCGTGACGATCAGCCTCGGCTATCGGCCGATGCGGAACAATCTGGCCGCCTCGCCCGCGATGGACGACAAGGTCGGCGTCTGGGTGGTGATGGAGGCGTTGCGATTGCTCAAGGATCGCGACCGGGAGGCGGCTGTTTACGCCGTCTCGACTGTGCAGGAAGAGATTGGCCTGCGTGGGGCTGCGACGAGCGCCTACGGCGTGAACCCCCAGATCGGGATCGCAGTCGATGTGTGTCATGCGACCGATACGCCGGGGAACGACAAGAAGCAATTGGGCGAAGTGAAATTGGGCCTGGGGCCGGTGATCTTCCGCGGGCCGAACATCAACCCGCGCGTGTTCGAAGAGTTGGAGGCGGCCGCCAAACGGGCCGAGATCGCCGTTCAGGTTCGCGGCGCCCCGAAGGCGACCGGGACCGATGCGAACGCGATTCAGATTAGCCGGGAAGGCGTGGCGACTGGCCTGGTCGGCATCCCGAACCGGTACATGCACAGTCCCGTCGAAGTGGTCGCGCTGGCGGACTTGGAGCGGGCCGCTCGCCTGTTGGCCGA
>JANLUE010000858.1:0-1886 GCA_031363325.1 Gemmataceae bacterium | reverse complement strand
GTCGTCGACTCGTCCATGATCTTGTTGTAATCGGCGGCCTGTTCGCCCGCGCGGGCCGGGGGAACTTCGGGGTACTTGTAGCCGATCTCGTCGGCGTTGATCATGCCCCAGAGGGCCATTCGCGACGGCTGGGCTTCGGGGAACGCGGCACCTGGCCGGGGTCGGCCGCCGCCCGCGCCTTCACCGCCGGCCGGCATCCACGGCAGTTCGGTCAGCAACTTCACGATCAGGCGGTTTTCGTCTTCGGGGATGAGTTCGCGTTCCGGGATCTTGCCGCCTTCTTTCACTTGCGAGGGCCGCACGTTGCCGTAACGTTGGAGCAACGCGTTCGCGGCCCGGAAGCGATCGACCAACTCCTTGGACTTCAGCGCGGCCACCGGCTCATCGAAAGTCTTGGCGGTCTTCTTCACTTCGGCCAGTTCCTTGTCGAAGTTGGCGTCCTTCTTGTCGAGCGGCTTGCCATTCATCACGAGGACGTAGAAGTCGCCGCTGTGATGGCGGGTCAAAAGGAAGCATCCTTCCTGGCCGGCCGTCAGGGCGACCGGGCCGAGGCCGCGGATCGGCCGACGAACGACGGGTCGGTCCGGCTTCTCGCCATCGCCGGCCGGCATCGCGTCCGCCGGGAAGCCGACGCGAATCTGCGTCAGGCCCTTGGCCCCGAGGATCGCGTCGTTCACTTTCAAGACGGCGATCTTGAACGACATCGTCTCGCCCTTCGGTGCACCAGGGAAGGGGCTGGCATCGACGGCGTCCTTTTCGATTTCGGTGACTTTGCCGAGAACTACGGCGTCGGCCTGAATCACTTGATCGCCCGGTCGGGCCGGCGCGGCGATCAGGGCCTTGGCCTCGGCCGGGCTCGTCAGCGCGACGACAGTCAAGGCGACAAACGCCAAAGCCAGTCGTGTGCGAATGTTCATGAACTCACTCCAAGAATTGACGGGGACAGTGACGGGTTAACGATACGACGAGGTCGAGAGGCGGATGGATTGGATTTCAGGCCTTGTCGTGGGGCCATTCACTTGCCCAATCAAGGAAACCGATCGCGCCGCGGTGGAACCAATCGGCTTGCGTGTTGGGTGGTGACCGGGTAAAATCGTGGCAACCCCTGCGGTGTGCGTTGCGGGCCGTAAAATTTTGCGGCGGACCCTTATCGACCCGTCGGGAGCCGGATGAAGCCGGCCGGTGCTGCAAGCCCACCGCCCTTCCTCGCGAAGGGGCCGTAGTGGTGATCCAAATTCCGGTCGGTAGGTTCCCACCTCAATGACGGGTCCCCACAACAGGCGTCCCGGACGGCACAGGCGGGGGCCATTTTTCTCTTCGTTTGGGCGCGAGCACTGTCCATTCGACCACCGAACAATTCAACGAAATTACATATCATGATTCCTTGATTCTTCATTCGGCCCCCACGCCGAACGGGGGAAGCGCACGGAGTTTGTGGAAAATGACGATTTTTTGGTGAACTTTGCTGTTGACAGCTGCGCCTGCCAAGGTAATATCTGCCCATCGCGTTCGCCCGGTTCGCCCGTACCCGTCGTGGGATTCCGAATGGCTCTTCGCAAGACTGTCCCCGGCCTCGCCCGGCCGAAACACGTTCCTTGCCAGACCACCCCGTGCTGCTCGCGGGGCACCCCGTCTCTAACGCCGATTGCCGTTGCCCGCGCGACCTGAGCGCGAGGCGTTGCCCGACCGAGCCCTTCGCTCACTTGCTTTTCCGACTCCGATTGAACACACGCCGATCCGTCGATCGGCCTTGATTCACTTTGCGGGCGCGACGGCCAGGACGGCCCTCGCGCCCGCAAAGTGCCACGGAAACCATTGATCCAGCCGGTTGTACCGTCCGGGGCATGGACGCCCCCCACGCGCAGGGATGCGCGGGACGGTCGCCG
>JANLUE010000824.1:0-3143 GCA_031363325.1 Gemmataceae bacterium | reverse complement strand
CTCCGGCCCGACGACCGGGGGTCGTTCGGTCACGATCACGGGCCAGAACTTCACGGGCGCGGCCGGGGAACTCCACGTCTTGTTCGGCAACGTCGAAGCCGCTTCGGTCACGGTCGTTTCGAGTACGCAGATCGTCGCGGTGTCGCCCGCCCATGTGGCCGGCACGGTCGACGTACTCGTGCGCTCGGGAACGAATCGCACCAATACGGACGGCAACTCCGTGTTCTTCGGCTACGGCACGTCGGCAACGAGTTCGGCCACGAAGTTCACGTTCGGGACCGGGCCGACGGCCGGCAACGATTCGTACACGGTGCTGCACGATCGAACCTTGTCCGTCGGCGCGATCGCGGCCGGCGTGCTCGGCAACGATACCCCCGGCGTCGCGGGCCACACGTTGACGGCCATTCTGGCGAGCGGGCCGACTCACGGTTCGGTCACGCTCAACTCGAATGGCACGTTTACCTACAAGCCAACCGCCGGGTATTCCGGCTCGGACTCGTTCACGTACTTCGCCAAGGAAGGGTTGATCGCGAGCGAACCGGCCACGGTCTCGATCGCGGTGACCGATCAAGCCCCGGTGGCCGGCAACGATGCTTTCAAGACCGCGAAGGGCGTCAAGCTCACCGTCTCGACGAATGGCATCCTGAAGAATGACACCGATCCGGACGCCGACCCGATGACGGCCGTCCTCGTGACCGGCCCGGCGCATGGCACGTTGACATTGAACCCGAGCGGCACGTTCGTGTACACGCCGGCCGTCGGCTTCTCCGGCACCGATTCATTCACCTACAAGGCGAACGACAAGGCCCTGAATTCCGCGGCTGCGACGGTTTCCATTGATGTTCCCGTCCCGCCGTCCGTCGAGTCAGTCGCTATCAACGATGGCTCCGTCCAGCGCTCGATCGTCCGCTCGATCACCGTGAAGTTCGATACGTTGGTGACGCTCGATGCCGGCGCGTTCCGCGTCCGGAGTTCCGGCGGCACGATCCCGGGCCTGAGCCAATCGGTGAGCACCGTCAACGGCAAGACTCAAGTCGTGCTCACGTTCAAGGGCACGGGAACCTACGCCGGGTCCTTGGCCGATTCGCGCTGGACGCTTTACGTGTTCCAGACGCGCGTGCATCGGGCCGACTTCCGACCCGCCGTGATGGCCGCCAATTCGACGATCGCCTTCCATCGCTTCTTCGGCGACTCGGACGGCGACCGCGATACCGACTCGACGGACCAGTCCGCGTTCAATTCGGCCTTCGGCCAAACCGACGCGACCTCGCTGGCCGTGTTCGACTTCGACCACGACGGGGACATCGACTCGACGGACCAGTTGCAATTCAACCGACGACTGGGGCGGTCGATTTGATGCGGGTCGTAACAGCGTTCGCCACGGACTGACACGGACAAGAGCTTTTCAGATCGCCTTCCCGGAAGGCGCTTTAGTTTAGTCTGGCCCGACATTTTTCACGGCTCCAGCTCACTTGACAGGCGACGAGCGCGAATTTCACTCAGCTCTTTGACATGACGCCCGTGGGACGCATCGCCTTCGCGACCCATTTGCCATCGCCGCGAATTCGCTCTACACTTCAAAGCCGCTCGTACCCCACCCACCAGGCCCAATGCCCAGCGAATCCGATTGCCCGGCACTCGAAGCCCTCTCGCGGTTCCTCCTCGGGCAGCTCAGCTTCACCGAGACGCGGCACACGGCCCGGCACCTGAGGCTCTGCGAACCGTGTCTCGGCACCGTTCGCGCCCTGCGCGGCCAGGCCGGCCCCGTGCCGAGCGATCCGGCCGAACGCGAGCGAATCGTTCAAGCCATCATGGCGGGCCTCGGCCCCGCGTCGAACCCGCCCGAAGAAGCGCAACCGGCCGCGCCCGACGCGAGCCAGACGGGCACGGTCGTCTTCGCCCAACCGGTCGAACCGGTCACACCGATGACCGTGCCGGCCATCGTGCCAGTGCCACCCTCGGCCGATCGCAAATTGCTCGGCCCGCCGCAGGGGCCGGGCGAGATCGGGCGGCTCGGGCCGTACCGCGTGCTGAAGCAGCTCGGGGTCGGCGGCATGGGCGTCGTGTTTCAGGCCGAAGATGTGCAGTTGAAGCGGGCCGTCGCTTTGAAGGTGATGAAGCCCGAATACGGCTCGGATCGAGACTTGAACAAGCGGTTCCTTCGCGAAGCCCGGGCGGTGGCGGCGATCGATCACGAAAACATCGTCACAATCTACCAGGTCGGCGAGGACCGGGGCACGCCGTACATCGCGATGCAATATCTGCGCGGCGAGAGCCTGAACGATCGGCTCGAGCGCGAGAAGAAACTGCCGATCCCCGAAGTGATTCGCATCGGCAAGGAGATCGCGGCCGGGCTGAACGCGGCCCACAAGGCGGGGCTGATTCACCGCGACATCAAGCCCGCGAATATCTGGCTCGAAGGCGAGCGCGGCCGGGTCAAGATCCTCGACTTCGGCCTGGCCCGCAACCTGGAAGACGTCTCGATGACCCGGACCGGGGCGGTCATGGGCACGCCGGAATACATGTCGCCCGAACAGGCGCGGGGCAAGAAGGTCGACAAGCGATCCGACCTGTTCAGCCTCGGTAGTGTGATGTACGACATGTGCTCGGGCCGACCGCCGTTCCACGCCCCCGAGACGATGGCGGTTCTATTGAACGTCGCCACACAGGTGCCGCGCGCCCTCGTCGAATTGAACCCCGACGCACCACAAACTCTAATCGTCACGATCGTAAGGTTAATGGCGAAACACCTCGACGACCGCATCCAGACGGCCGAGGAAGTCGTGCGTACTTTGGGAAAACTCGAACGTGCATTGGAAGCGGGCCCGGTCGCGCCGGCACCGGAGCCGACCAGTGGGCCGGGTCGAAAGCTCGCCCTGGCGGCCGCCTGCGCCGCGGCCGCGCTGTTGGCCTATCTCTTCGGTGGCGACCTGGTAAAGGCGGTCGATGCCGCCTCGGACCGCGCCAAGAACGAACTGCGGAACCCGAAGTAGGTTTGGCGGGTTAGCGGCCTCGCTGCGCTTCAATGATATCTGTTGATTTCCTCGCGGCTTGCGAGGAAATTGCGCAGAGAATTCGCGATCGTATGAAGAGGATCACGTCGTTGCGGGTTCACCCGAGGGACTAACGTCCCCCGGCTCGCC
>JANLUE010000658.1:0-3518 GCA_031363325.1 Gemmataceae bacterium | reverse complement strand
GACGGAGACACGCTCAAGGTGTGTTACAGCCTCGAAGGCAAAGACCGACCGAAGGCGTTCGAATCGAAGAAGGACACGCAGACCTTGTACGTCGTTTACAAGCGGAAGAAGTGATTGGAGCCGAGGTAATGGTTCGCCGATCGGGAAAAATACTTTCGCCGCCGCCGCGACCGGCCCAATCGAAGGCCCAGTGATTGGGTCGGCCGCCTCGCGATGAAATTCAAAATCAGTCTTTTCCTTGGCACCGAGGAAGCCTGATTTCTGAAATTGTTCGGCGTCAGTTACCAATCGGTCAAGTCCCAAGTTCGCACTGTACCATCGCGGCCGGCCGAGACCAATTCCTCGCCGTTGGGCGAGAAGACCATGTCGAGTGGCCAATCGGTGTGGCCGAGCAGGACTGCTTTGTCGTCGCGAGTCTTCGTATCGAACAGGCGGATCGCGGTGCGTCGTTCCCAGGGTTCGTTCGCGGTGCCTTTCGTACCGACTGCGAGCGTCTTGCCGTCGGGCGCGATTGCGACACAACTGATTCGAACTTCAAATGGCCACGTCTCGGAAGCCGAGGCCGAGTCCGGGAACACTCGACTGACAAACGCCTTGCTGCCGTCCCAGCACGCGAGGTAGATCGACTTGCCGTCGGGTGCCCAGACCATCGCCTCGGCGATCGTACCACTGGGTGCGAGC
Organism: Gemmataceae bacterium; assembly: GCA_031363325.1. Taxonomy (GTDB): domain Bacteria; phylum Planctomycetota; class Planctomycetia; order Gemmatales; family Gemmataceae; genus SIAJ01. The sequence continues at coordinate 2,837 of JANLUE010000658.1, read as the reverse complement.
GTTCGCAGATGCTTGCGTTCCTTCACGTCCCACAGCGTCGGTTCGTCGTCCGAAGCGACCGCGAGGAACGGGCCGTTCGGCGCGAAGGCGAGTCCGTTGATGGTGCCCTTGATCCCTTCGAGTGACGGCGCGGGTTTGAAGTCCGGAAACTCCCAGAGGAGCACGCGCGATTTGAACTTGCCAACCCCATCGTTCTGGGCCGAACTGACGGCAATCAACTTCCGGTCGAACGCGAACGCGATGGCGTGTGAGTTCTCGAGTTTTCCGTCCTTGGCGTACTGCGGCTCGCGACCGCCGATTGGAAAGTAGGCGAGAAAGCCGAGCAGCGCCGCGTCGGGTCGAGCGCGGTCCCAAAGCGAGACGTGGAGAATCTCCGGAAGGCTCATGTCCGGGCTCCAGGCGAGCGCGGTGTTGTTGCCTTCGATTGGCACGCGCATCTCCTGCTTGCCGGTGCCGGTCCGATAGGTTCGGACCGTGTCGTTCAAGCGCACCGCGACGCCACCCCGATCGGGCGCGACTCGCATCGCCTTTAACTCGTGCGCAGCGATGATCGCTTCGCCAACTTTCAGGACGGTCGTTTTCTCGGGGACGAGCACGTTTGGAATTCGAATGGTCCGCGACTTCGACTCGCGCGAATCGACTTCCAACCGCTCGGACGACACGACCTTGCCGTTCTGCAAGATCGCGAACTGATAGACGGTTTTGTCTTTCAATCCTTGTGTGATGGACGCGATTCCATTGGGCCGAACGACCATGCGATGACCGGCGCTCGTCAATTCAATCGACGCTCCGGCACCGCCAAACTGGAACGTAAACGGCGCGTACATCTTCGCGTTGGGCGGTTCGAAGATCGCGAGCGACCGACCCTGATTCGCCTCGATCTCGAACGTCTCCGCGTAGACTTCCAGATCGTTGTGAAACGCCCGCACGCGATAGGAACCCGGTTCGTACGACCCGCCCAGGCCCGACATCGGCCGGGTGAATTCTTCGACGACTTTGCCGTCCCCGCGCTCGATCACAACGCGGCCGACGAGGTCGCGGTTCCAGTTGAGCGCGAGTCGGCCATCGGTCGGGCGATCGTTGCCGAAGATGGAGTCGTGGATCGCGGGCGTCGTATACGCGGACCCGGCGAGCGCCGCGAGGTTCAACGTCAAGCCAAGGACGGCCAACGCGATGAGTCGAACTCGACGCCGGTAGACGACGACCGCGATAAACAACGCAAATGCAAGCAGCGCCCACACGCCACACAGCTTGGCGTAGCTCAACACGAACACGTTGTTCGATAGCTCGGCGAAGGTGCGGGCGAACAGGTCCATCGCGCCAAACCCGAAGAAAGCGAGCCCGAAACTCGCGACGATCGGCACCAGACTCGACTGGCGAATGGACTGCGGGCCCTCGGTAAATCGCCGCGTCGTGAGCCAGCGCACGATGTTCGGTACGTTCACGATCGCCGAGGTTGCGAAGAGCGTGAACGTGAATCCATCCATCGCCAGGGCCGCGCGCCGGGCGGTACCGCCGGGGTTCCAGTAGGCGAACACCGATCCGAGCACGCCGACTGAAAAGATGGCGACCCCGAGGTTCCACCACAATCTTGATCGGCCCGGCTCGGTCTTGCGGCGACCCCACCATAGGATCGGCAACAGAATCGCCGAGATGACAGCGATGTACGACAGGACCAGGAAGCCCGGCCGAAAGACGGTGTCGGTGATCGTATCGCGGAACGCGATGATCAATTGAACCGCGACGAGGGCGATCAACGCGGGCAGACAGCCGATGCGGAGGCCGGAATTCGAGCGTTCGCGAACAAAGGGCGCGGCCGGCACGACCGGAACGACTTCCGTGGCCGCCGGGTACTTCGAAAGCAGTTGCGTCACGCGCTCACGAATTGCGGGCGAGCCAGTGACTGCGACTGTCACATCGTAGTTCGCGCCCACCATCGAGCCGGTCAGCGAACGATTTCGAACGAGCCGGCGGGCGCAGGCGAACTCGAAGCCCGAACCGCTCACCGTGATGTCGGTCGCCTCGGCAATCAACGCTGGTTGATAGGGCCCCGGCTTGTCGTAGTTCACGTCGCGCGCTGCGATGCGATAGTTCGGATCGAGTTCGGCCGCGAGGACGCAGAGTTCGGCGATCGCGTCGGTGAGGGGGGTGCGAAATTGAAACGCACGCCAGGCGCCGCCTTCGGTCAAGACTCCACGTTGCAACTCGCTCCAAACGACCTTGCGGCCGTCACCCGTCGCCTGAACCGCGATCACCGCCGGCGCGGCACCAATCTCTGCGGGCTTCGCCACGCTCTCCGGTCGCTGCACATGGGCCAGCCACTGACCCAGTAGCTCCGCCACCTCGGTGGCCGACTGGAACCGATCGCCGGGGGACTTCGCGAGCAACTTGCGAATGATCCCGTCAAGCCACGACGGCGTGTCGGCGTTCACTTCGGGCAACGGCCGGGGGTCTTCTTCGCAGACGCGCTTCAGGACGGCCATCGTCGTTTCGGCGCGGAACGGCGGGTGGCCGGCACACAGCGCGTACAGCACGCTGCCGAGACTGAACAGATCGCTGCGCGGGTCGATCGCCCCGCCACTCGCCTGTTCGGGCGACATGTAGTTGGGCGTTCCCGTGATCACGCCGCTCTGTGTCAGGTTCGCATCGTCGACGGCGCGGGCCAGGCCGAAGTCCGTAAGCTTGACGCGCTCGACGCCGTTCTCCAACAAGATGTTCGCCGGCTTCACGTCGCGATGCACGAGCCCCTGGGCGTGCGCCGCCGCCAGGCCGCGCGCGGCTTGCAGGCCAATCCGCAGCACTTCGTTGACGGCCAACGGGCCACGGCGTTCGCCAGG
>JANLUE010000648.1:0-3981 GCA_031363325.1 Gemmataceae bacterium | reverse complement strand
TCGCTGGCCACAGGTTGGAAACCTGTGCCACGACAGAATTAGCCGCTCGCGGCTTGAATCGTTCAAGTTTTACTGGAGCCGCATCGTGATCGAATTCCGTGAACCGCCCCGCACGGGCTTCGAGTTTGGCTGGCGGATGTTCGGGATTCGATTTCGCATTATGCCGACGTTTTTTCTGATCGCGGCGGTCTTTGCCTACGTGTTTGTCGGCCCGAACCTCGTGGCAATCGCACTCGATGTCGCTTGTATATTCGTTGCCATTTCCATCACACTCTTCATCCAGGCGGTCGTCTATCGCTCTTATGGTCTGCGTTCGTCGATTCTAGTTCAGGACTTCGGCGGCGGAGTCTATCCCGAGGGCCAGCCGCCGACGATGCTTCAGCGAATCATCGTCAATCTCGCATCGCCAGCCTCGAGCTTTATGCTGTTAGCTTTGGTCATCTACTCCAATCAAGAGTTCGGGTGGCGTGACAAGAACGACTACACAAAATTCGCCTTCGCGATTCTACGGATCATCTGTTTGGTCTGGGGGATTCTCGGATTGATCCCGATTTTTCCATATGCGATGGGGCGAGTTCTCGGTGAAATACTAACGGCCTTGTCTCCTCGAAGCGGTTTGATCGCAACACTGGCGATTTCTATCGCGGTGGCGCTCGCCTATGTCGCCTACACAATTGCCGTTTGGACTGGAAATTTGCAGGCCATCATTCTGCAAGAAGGCGTTCCCCTCCCAGCAAATCCATTCGCGGCCGTCTTCTTCGGGATCACGATCTTCCGAAATTTCGAACTCATCCAAATGGTCCGCGCCCAATCACGACCCTACGAAGCCGACGACTACGGCGAACGCGCCCCGTGGGAGCGCTAGCCGCGCGCGGCTACAATACCCTGCATGGAACCGGATCGCGTTTGGAACCTGGTCACGAACCCCGCGTGGCGGCCGATCACCGATGCCGACGCGCCGGGGTACATTGGTCTGCTGACCATCGCGGCGTTTCTCGTCGGCCTGACCATCTGGACTTACACCGGGGCGTCGGCCAGCACACCAAAGCGGGTCGGCATCCTGATTGGGCTGCGACTGCTCGCACTTTTGCTCGCGGTACTCCTGGCGCTTCGACCGTCCGCGTCCATCACCGAAATCCCAAAGCTGCCATCGACGCTGATCCTCGTCGTGGATGCGTCCGAGAGCATGAGCATCAAGGACGAGGCGAGCTTCACGCGCTGGGAGGTTGTTCAACGCACGCTCGAAAAGTGTGGCCCCCTCCTCGATCAGATGCGCGACGATCAGCAGACGACGGTGTACGTCTACCACTTCTCGAAGGACTTCGTCCCGGACCGCGACAAGTACGGCGAAGACGTCCGGGCCGAAGGGAAACGCACCGACTTCGGCACCATGTTGGCCAAGCTCTACGATCGCCATCAAGGCGAGCGACTTCTGCGTGGCTTGATCCTCGTGAGCGATGGCCGGGACAACGGTGCCGGTCGGCCGGCCCAGACCGAGATCATGCGCTGGCGCGGACTCGGGTGTCCCGTCTACACGTTCGCCGTCGGCCAGTCGGGCACGTTGCCGCAGGAAAAAGACATCTCGTTCACCTCGATCAATCCCGACCCGTCGCCGGTCGCCATCAAGTCCGAGTTGAAGGTCAAAGCGAAATTGAACGCCCAGGGGTTTCAACCCACGCGAGTCCGCGTTCGTCTCAAGATCGAAGGATTGCCCGATCAGGTGCAAGAGTTCGAGTTGACCAAGGACACGGACAACGACATCGAAATGACCACGAAAGCTCCGGACAAGCCGGGCGAAGTCAAAGTCACGATGGAACTGGTCGACCCGCCACAAAATCAGGTGACCGACCAGAACGATCGCATCGAGACGTATTTGACGGTGACCAAGGAAGGCGTTCGCGTCCTAATCGTCTCGAAGCTTGGCCCGGAGTTGAGTTCGATTCGCCGGGCGCTCGCGACCGACAAACGTTTCGATTTCGTCGAAGTGATCCGGGCCGGCGAAGCACCCGGCACTCCCGAGGAAGAGAAGGCCTACGAGATCGAAGCGCAGCGTTACGACGTGATCATCCTGGGGGACGTTTCACCGAAGATGCTCACGTCGGTTCGGCCGACGATCTTGGCCGAGATCAAGAAGATGGTCACTCAGAAAGGCGTCGGCCTGATGATGACCGGCGGTGCTTATTCGCTCGGCGGGACGGCCGGCGTACCGGGCTCGACGGGCTGGAACAACACGCCGATCGCGGACATTCTGCCGGTGCGGCTGCCGAGCGACCCGGTCAACCAGAAGGAACTCGACGATCAATTGGTATCGATGGAGCCGACGGAAGAAGGGCTTCGCCATTACTTGCTACGATTGAACGCGGAAGGCAAGAAGAACCGCGAGGCCTGGGCGTTGTTGAATGCCCGCGATGTCCAATTCCAGGGTTACAACCTGCTCGGCGAGCCGAAGCCGAACGCCGAGATCCTCGCCCGCGTCGGCAACGCGCTGACCGGCCCGCCGCTTCTCGTCCGACACGACGCGGGACCGAACGCCCGCGTCTTAGTCTTCGGCGCGTCCAACACGTGGTCCTGGACTCGGCCTGGGCCCGACAAGGAGAGTCGACGCACGACGGCCGACCTTCACACTCGATTCTGGAAACAAACCGTTCTGTGGCTCGCGCATCAGGACGAACTGGATGGCAACGTCTACGTTCGCCCCGAGTTTCGTCGGCTGGTTGCGAACGGACGCCAGTCGATTCGGATGGGCATGCGCGACAAACGGGGCGACGAAGTCCCCGAGGCCGACTTCCGGTATCAGGTGATTGGCCCCGGCGAGAAGGAAGACGAATCGAAGGCGAAGCGAGCCGACCGCGACCCGAAGGGCGGTGCCAAGGTCGGCTTCGAGGCCAAGGTGCCGGCCGAGTATCGCGTCGTCGCCTGGGGCAAGGGCAAGGACCCAAGCGGCGGCGAAATCTCCGATCGGGCCGAGGCGAGGTACGTTGTGTTCCCCGAGGTTTCGGACGAGATGCTACAGCCGGCCGCGAACCCGGACTTCCTGTTGCTGCTGGAAAACACCGCGAACGGTTCGGCCCTGGATGTCGCCCGCCGGGCCGATCGCTTGCCGGCGTTCCTCGAAGAGATGAAAGCGAACCCGCCGAAGATGGCCGGCCCCAAGCCGAAGCCTTACCCCGAATGGCGGCGCGACAAACAGAAGTGGTTCCTGCCCGCAATGCTGATTCTGTTCGTCGCGATCCTCGGCCTCGAATGGGGCCTGCGCCGAACCTGGGGGATGATCTAACGACCCGCGAGCCGACGACGCAATTCTTCATTCTCGCGGCGCAGTCGACTGGCTTCGGCTTCGGCGAGTACTCGATTGGCTTCGGCCTGCTCGCGCTTCGCTTCGGCCTGCTCGCGCTTGGCAGTCTCTCGCAATCGGGCAGCGATTTCTCGCCGCGACTCCGTCTCGGCACGATTCTTCGCTTCGGCCGGCGTGAGCAGTCGCTGGTTCGTGGCCGGATTGACGACGCGAAGGTTCGCCTCGTCCAGCTCGAAGATCAAGTTCAATTGCTTGCTCAGCAGTCGGCCGTCTTCGATTGGGATCGGACGATACTCGACGCCGACGCGCCGGTACCCCTGGAAACGAGGCTTCATGTAGTCGCCAAACGGGTCGAACAACAGATACTCGGGCACTTTCAACACGTCGCGGTAAAGTTCGAATTTTTGCTTCAAGTCCTCGCGTTTCGTGGAAGACGATGTGAATTCGATGACGATCGCTGGCCGCTTGCGTTCTTCCCAAAGGAGGTAGTTCGGCCGTTCGTGATTCGGCACGCCGAACACAACAAACGTATCTGGCGAAACGTGCTTCCGCCGATTCCCGCGCGCGTAGAAGAGGAGCAGGTTGCCGGACACATACGTGTTCGGTTCGGTCGAGTAGTGATTTTGCAGCATCGCAACCATGTCCGTCATCAAGACACGGTGTCGGTCGGTCTCGGCCATGGGGCG
>JANLUE010000626.1:0-2031 GCA_031363325.1 Gemmataceae bacterium | reverse complement strand
CGACCAACGGCATCCCGGAGGGATGCCGTTGGTCGCCGACGAAACTCGGGTTCCGAATCCGGTTTCGTGTCAACCCGAGGGGGAGTCGTCCGCGTGTTCTCGCTGTCGTGTCCACAACCGGCGGAATGGACAATCGACTGGGGGGCACTCGACCCGTTGCCGTGGCTTCAGGACATGAAGGCGTGTCCGCAGAACCCGGATCGGCACGCGGAAGGCGACGTGTGGGCCCACGTGCATTTGGTCACCGAAGCGATGGTCGGCAACCCGGCCTGGCGCGAACTGCCCGAGATCGATCGCGAGATTCTCTTTGCCTCCGCCCTCCTTCACGATGTCGCCAAGCCCGCCTGCACGCGGATCGAGTCGGATGGCCGCATCTCGTCGCGCGGGCATTCGTGGCGTGGGGCCGTGCGGGCTCGCGGCATCCTGTGGCGGCTGGGCGTGCCGTTCGTCGAACGCGAAGCGGTCTGCGCCATCGTTCGGCATCACCTCGTGCCGTTCTTCCTGGCCGATAGCGAGAACCCCCGTCGGCTCGCGATCGAAGTAAGCCAGACGGCACGCTGCAACCTCTTGGCGCTCATGGCCGAGGCCGACGTGCGTGGCCGAGTCTGCCCGGACCCGCAGAAGCTCCTCGATCAAATCGCCCTGTTCCGCGAGCACGCGATCGAAGCGGGGTGTGTCGAAGGTTCGTTCGCGTTCCCCTCGGATCACGGCCGATTCCTCTATTTTCGCGACCCGACACGTCAACACGATAGCCCGGCCCACGAAGACTTTCGTTGCCGGGTCGTCCTGATGAGCGGGCTACCGGGGGCGGGCAAAGACCACTGGATCGAACGACATCGGGCCGGCTGGCCGGTCGTGAGCCTGGACGCGATCCGCCAGGAACTTGGAGTGCCGCCCTCGGACCCCCAGGGGGATGTGTTGAATCGCGCCCGAGAGCTCGCTCGCGAATACCTGCGCGAACGCCGCGACTTCATCTGGAACGCGACGAACCTGAGCCGCAACATTCGGGGCGAATGCGTTAGGCTGTTCCACAGTTACGATGCCCACGTCCGGGTCGTCTATGTTGAGTCCCCGCCCGATCGACTCTACGCCCAGAATCGATCCCGCAAGCGCAAGGTGCCGGACAAAGTGATCGAACGCCTGCTGGACCGCTGGGAAGTGCCCGATCGAACCGAGGCGCATGAAGTCGAGTATGTGGTGTAGCCACTATCCCGCCCGCCGTGCTTCGGCCCCGAGCCGCGCCAACACGCGGATCGGCGCTTCGTCCGGGACCGTTAGGCACTCCACCGGCACGAACCAAGAATGCTCAAGTGAGTAGCGGCCGCGAAGTTGCGCGTGGGCCACGCCGTCCGTGAACAGTAGCCATGTCGCGGCGGGTGCGAACGTCCACAGTTTCCGCGGGCCCCAGACCTGGAAGCTGGTGTCTTCTTTCAGGAAATGGTGCAGCTTCTGCATCAGGGCGTCGTACGGCGAGAGTCCCGCCCGGCCGCCGAACAAGCGGGCGACCGATTGCGTTGGGCCGGCCCAGCCGTCGAGAGAGCGATCGGGCAATCGATGTCGCGCGAGGTAGCGATTGAGCAATTCCGGAAAGCGTTCCGATGTCGCCCAGACGCGCGGTTCACTCGGATTGATGTGGACGCACAGCCGCAGGATTCTCCGGCCGAGCGCCGGTCGAGTCGGGAAGTGATCGATGTGCAACAGGTCGTTGCGGGCCGTCAAGCGAAGCGGCCGGGTCGCTTCCTCTTCGGTGCGAAGCGTCACGCGATCGCGAACGAGCCCGGCCGCGTAGCCGGGAAATTCCCGGCCCAACCAGGCCGTGGCGGCGATCGAAAACTCGTTCAGGATCGGGGCGAGTTCCATTGTTGGAACCCGGACGCCCGTTAGGCGGCCGGTGGTCGGGTCGAAGCTGATGTCCTTGTGGCCGCGCCCGACGGGTTGTTGGCCGCGCAGAAATTCGAGTTGAGCGTCGTTGGGAATTGGGAACGGCGCGGTCGGATAGGCGAGGAGTTCGCCTCGTTCGAGCTGTTCGGC
>JANLUE010000614.1:0-5127 GCA_031363325.1 Gemmataceae bacterium | reverse complement strand
CGATCTCGTAGCCCGCGCCGCCGATCCGGCCGTTGCGTGGCTCGCGGCGGCGACGTTGATCGGTGTCCGGGACGGCCAGGAACTCGACGTGTGGTTCGTCGTCGACGATGGCCGGCACGGCGAAGCCACACGCGAACGCGTCGTTCAACCAGCGTGCGAGTCCGGGGCACGCCCGATAGGGCTTGGCGAGCGAGGCCATTCGGCCGGGACCGCGTGGCCCGTGTTCGGTCGCCCATTCGCGGGCTTGTTCGGGAGCCCAAGAGGCGGCATCGAAGTGGATCGCCCGCGTCTCGAGGCCGACCAACTCTTCGCGCACGCCGTTGCCAAGTTCGGCGAAGACGGCTTCGGCGTCCGGCGGGCCGAAGCGGAGCACGTAACCGTTCGATTCCCACCAGCCCACGCGGATCGGGGGATGGCACGTGATCTCGTCCAGTTCGCGGGCCAAATACTCGCGGGCCTTGGCCGGCGGATAGTCGTCCGGGAACGCGACTTCGGCCAGGAACGGCGAATCCCCCTGATGGCTCGCGACCCGCAGCTCGATCTCCGGCGAATCGGCCACGGGCTCGCATTCGAGGCTGCGTCGATCGGCCCCGCGAACCGCGTGCAGCCGGCAGACGAGCGATCGTTCGTCGAACCCCCAGGTCTCGTGCCGGAGGCCGATCGCCAGGCGGGCGAACAGGTCCGGCCGAGGCCCGCGCTCGCGTCGACCGCCATTCATTGGGCCCGGTTCTCCGACCAACACCCAACGACGTGCGAGCCGAGCGGCCGGCACGAACTCCCCTTCGGTCAACGATTCGGCGTGATCGACGAGGAGCAAATCGAATGGCCCGGCGGCCGCGACGTGAGGGTCGCCGGTCGCGCATCCGATCGGGCCAACGACCACGTTGACCGTCCGCCGCGCGTCGGCCAGGATTTCCTCGGTGTGCGAGCGAACGTGGGCCGCCCAGTCTCGGCAGAACTCGAGCTTCTGCCGGGCGGTCGAAACCTGCTCGGCGGCCGAGTCCGGCCCACTGTCGCCGACTTGCGCACGCAGAGTCGCAATCCGGGCGTGGTCGGTCGCGATTAAGGCGTCGAGTTCGTTCGCCCGAGTTGCGAATTCGGCCTGCCGGCGGGCAACTTCGCCGTCGACGTAACGTGTTTGCTCGGCCGACAATTCGTCGTTGGCGAGTCTCCGGTCGGACGTGACTTTTTCGATCTTGGCGTCGAGTTCCGCGAGGGTGGTGTCGCATTCGACCAGGGCCAACTCGGCATCGGCGAGGCGGGTCGGGAGCGTCACGTCGCCGCGGGCTTTCCAATAGCCCAACGAGTACCACCGGCCGGATTTCACCGCGTCGGACTTCGGCTTGAGGTTGTGGACAACGTGGTCGGTCGCCTGGCGTCGTTCGGCCATGTCGGCACGAGCCTTCGCGAGTTCGGCCGACTCGACCTCGATCGACGCGATTCGCTTGGCATGAGCGGTGACCGCGCCGCGATACCGTTGAACGAAGTACGGCCCGCCGTCCGCCGTCTCCGCTTCGTGGCGAACCGCTTCGATCAAGCTCGCCCGCTTCGCGTCAATTCCAGCGCGTTCCGCTTCAAGCCCGCCCAGTCGATCGATCAGACTTTTGAGCTCGGCCCAGATCGGCCCGGCCAATTCGGCTCGGCGAAGTTCCGCTTCCGCCTCGACGACCGACTCTTCGGCCCGACGCCCCAGACTCTCGCGGAGCGCCGCGTCTCGACCAATGAACGTGTCGGCCACCGGCGACTCGCCGGCAGCGAGGCCGCGGACGACGGTCAGTCCCGAGACGCTCTTCAGCCGGGACAGTAAATCTTCGATGACGTTCCGCGGCGTGAGGACAATCGCCTTGCCACCCGTGTTGACGACTTGTCGGATCACTTCGAGCGCCACGCGGCTCTTGCCCGTGCCGGCCGGCCCTTCGATCAGGAACAAGTCGGGCGAATGAATGGCCCGCGTGACGGCGTCGCGTTGTGTGTCGTCGAGTTCCGCGTCGAACGGGGTGATCGGCTCGACGACGGGGTGTGCGGTCAATCGTCCGGCGCACGCGTCTTGAAGGATCGGCCGAACGCGATCGACTCGGGCCGGAGTCGGCGGCAGTTGCTCGGCGAGCAGGAAGCCTTGTTGGCGAGCGAGGTCGAGAATCTGGTGTTGGCGTTCGGAGGAGAGGGCGGGATAGAGATCGGGCCAGGCGGTGAACGACGGAGGCGAAGTGAGCGAAGCCGGCGCGTCGGCGAGTCGGGCCGATGTGGCGGCCTCCTCCGAAACGTGCCCATTCACCTGACTCATCGCGATCCCTTGACGTTCGGTCCGGGTCGCCCGCCGCTGGCCGTTCGATCCACATGAGGTGGCCGAGAACGGAAAACGGTACCGCGCCGACGAGGCCGGGCGGGCTGTTGGGAGTATAGACGCTTTTCCAGCCACAATCTATCGAACACGCCAACTCCTCGCGAGACGACGAAAAAGTCGGTTCGACGGACAATTCGGGTCAAAGGAATGGACGCGGCCCGCCGACCCATATTCGCGCCATTGTAACCCGGAGACTCGACCCGCGTTGCCCATTGTTACTCAAGCGTCGCCAACAGGCCGGACATCTCCCCTTCGGCGTGGCTATCCCCGGTGGCTTTGGCGGCCTCGATTCCACGCCGAAGGGCGTCGCACGCTTCGTCCACGCGGTCGATGCGATTCAGAAATTGCCCGGCCTGAAGGAACGCCGGTACGTAGTTCGACTCCTTGGTGAGTGCGAGCAACCGGTCCGCCGCCGTCGCTTCGTCGCCGGCACTCGCGTGTTCCATGGCCAGGAAGTATTTCAGTTCGTGGTCGGCCGGGTCGTCGGCGATCAACAATTCCAACTGTTCCATGCGTGACGTGCGAACGGACACGGCAATCCTCGGCGAGGTTCGATCGGTACGAGGATTGTAGGTTGAGTCGCGATTTGCAAACCACAAACCAAGGTCCCGAACTTACGGCTTGCTCATTCCCACGAAGCTGCCGTCGTTCTCGCGCGACAAGGCCCACAGGAACGCCCCGACGTCGGGGGACTCGTAAAAGAAGCCGATCGAGTTGATTCGCACTTTTGCTTTGCCGCCGTCGGTGCGATTCCAGTTCGTGCTCAACGTGTTGCGGACGTGGCGCGACAGGAGTGTCGATCGCTCGGTTTCGGCCGTGATCGCTCGTTCCTGGGCGGGGGTCATGCCGGGCCCCGAGGTCGGCAGGCCGTCCGAGAAGAAGTACACCGTGTCGAGCCCTTTGTCGCGATACTTGAACGCTTCCTCCAGGCCCTGATACATGTTCGTGTCGCCCGTCGGCTTGACGGCCGACATCGCCTTGTGAATCCGGTCGATGCTCTTCTCCTTCTCGTAGGCGATCCAGTCGCCGGCTTCGAGGAGATGCGTCGCCTTGCTCGAAAACAGGATCACCTGAAACTTTTCCAGGTCGGGGAGCGAGCGCATGACCTTGCACATGGCGTCGCGAACGCCGGGCCATTTCGTCGGGGCCAGCACGTTCTCTTCCGTGCGGTCCATGCTGCCGGACATGTCGACCAGGAAGACGACCTTCTTGCCCGTCATCGCGATGCCGGCGAACTTGTTTTCCGATTCAATCTGAAGCTTGTTGACCTTGTCCGCGAGCTTGGCCTTCGTGCCTTGCAAGTCGACGATCATCACATTCGCTTCGTCGAGCTTCGTTCGCTCCGCCTTGGCCGCTTTCTCCAGATCGTCGATGCGGGCTTGCATCTTGGCCGAGTCGCCGACCGATCGAGTCACTTCGTCGAGCTTCTTCTCGGAATCTTTTAGTTTGCTTTCGAACTCGGTTCGGGCCTTCTCCTTGTTGCGAACGAGTACGTCGAGGTCGTTCATCAATTTCTTGGCGAGTTCCAGCTGCTTGGCCAGGTCCGCCAGGTCGGCGCGTTTCTTGACCAACTCCGTATCGGTCATGGACAGTTTGTTGGTCATTCCCTTCAGGTTCGTGTCGAGCGTCTCGGCCCGACCCTTGGCGGCCGCAAGGTCCTGCTTCGATTTGCTCAAATCGGTTTCGACGAGCGCGAGATGCTTCGCATCGGCATCTCGTTCCTGCCGCATCAAGGCCAGTTGTCTGTTGAGGGCCTCGATGTCCGCGGCGAGTCGCGTCGCGTTCGACAGGCGCAGGGCCGACTCGGCCTCCGAGTCCGCAAGCCGGGCCCGCGTGTCCGCGACCAGTGCGGTCGCCTGCTCGGCCTCGTCCGAGATCTCGCCCGCCTCGCGCGCCTTGAGCAGCCAAAGCAACGTGACGCACCCAAGGGCACAACAAAACACGTCGAGCATCCACATGCTCACGAGCGTCGGCGGCTTGTGTCGTCGCATGATTGAAGGTCCAATCTCTCACCACAAAGGACACAAAGAAAACTGTTCGGAAAATCTTTGTGCTCTTTGTGTCCTTTGTGGTGAATTGTTTCAACGTCTTGTCGGCTGAGGTCGCGGGGCGGGCGCAGTCTTCGCGGCGTCCGACCGCGGTGGGAGCATGATGGCCGTGTCCAAGTGGGTCCGTGGCAACTCGCCCGCAGTCCAACGGTCGATCAGGTTGGCCGTCGCGGCGGCGGCCGCTTCCGGGTGCAGGATGCGCACGCTCGAGCGTTCGCCCATGCCCTGATGTAACGCGGCCGCGAGGCCGGGCAGGCGACCGGCGTCGTGCGTCAACCACGCGGCCCGCGGAGGTTCCGCTTCGTTCAAGGTCGCCAGCAAATTACGAATTTCTTCACCAGCCAGCCGGCACAATGGCGAACAGAACGTGGCCAGATCAGCCGGCGCGTGGATCAGATCCTGATACCAGTGCGTCGAACGAACCGTCATTGAAACGCGTTGGCCGGTGCGGGCTCGATCGATTGCGTCTTCAATCTGGTCGAAGAGCATCTGTTCGGTGTCGGCCGAGTCGCGTGGGTCGCGGCGGCACAGGCGCACGCACCGATCGCTGAGCGAATCGAGCAGCCGCTCGCGCCAGAACCGAACCGCCAGTCGGGGGAACGTGGCCGACGCCAAGGAACGGACTTCTTCTTCGGAGATGCGTACGACGGAGGCGGTCAGGGCGTGTTCATCCGCGTCGACGATCAAGACGGACGTTGTCGCGATCGAGCGGTTGCGGCCCGCCTCGGCCGATTC
>JANLUE010000587.1:0-2223 GCA_031363325.1 Gemmataceae bacterium | reverse complement strand
GGCTCAACGTAATGGTTGGCCTGGGCGAAGGGGCTACGGCTATTCGTTTCTCCCCGCGGCGCGTTCGGCTGTACGCGCCGACGACCGCGAGCAGCGTCGCCGGCAACGAGACCGCGACCGCACGGCCAAGGGCATCGGGCCCGGCCGTCACGAACTGCGTGTAGACTTCCTCGGCGAACGTGCGGACGAGCGCCAGGTCCGTGACCGTGATCTCGCCGGCGGCTTGAAGGATCACCCACAGGGCGGCGAGGCCGATGGTCGGGGCCGAGCGGCGAAGGCTGACTTTCCAGAGCACCACGAACGCCGATGCGGACAGGCGGGCGTCTTCTTCCAATTCGGCTTCCACTCGAGCCAGCCCGAGCCCCGTGAGCCAGACGACCCAGGGCAAGGCGGCCAGGGCGTGGATAGCGGCGGCCGGAACTGTGCCTTGCGTCCACGGTCGCCACGCCCCGCCGGCCACGGCCTGCCAACCGAGCGCGAACAGCGGCAACGGCACGAACAGGGCCGCGCCCAGCAAGGCTCGCCAGGCCCTCCGGCCCGGGCAATCGGTCCGTTCGAGCAGAATCGCGAGTGAGATTCCAAGTGGCAGAACGAACAGCAACGTGAGCCCAGCCAGCGCGAACGTCTGGCCGGCGAGTTGCGTTAGGCGACCCGCCTCGGCCCAAACGTTGGCGGTCGAGCGCGAGAGTTCGAGAAGCGGCAAGGCGAGCGGAGCGGCGAAGAGGCCGAGATACGCGACGGCCATGGCCGAGCGGAGAGACATGGACTTCTCCGCCGTACCGAACCCAAAATGAGTTGATTGTCGAGTAACGCGAAATGCTCGTTCGCCGCTCCGCGGCGAACGAGTGGTTCAATCCCGTTCAGTCGATCTTGTTATCGCCCTTGCCGTCCTTGGCCGCGCCTTTCTTGCCGTCAACCTTGGGCGGTTCCTTTTTGGCGGGCGGCTCCTTCTTGGGTTCGGGCGCCTTCTTCGGAGCGGGGACCGGGTCTTTCTTCTCTTCGGGTTCCTTCTTCTCCTCGGGCTCGACCTTCTTGGGTGGGGCCACGGGCTTTTGCAGCAAGTGCGGGAGCACGCGGCCGCGCTCGTGCAGGCACACGATGAGGCCGGTATCGCTCGCCAGGTACAAGCGATCGTTCAGTTCATTGGTCACGGCCGCCTCGAAGCCGGGCACGGCGAGAGTCGAGAGCGTTTGGCCGCGGAGGGCGTCGATCACGAGCAATTTTCCCTGACGATCGAAGGCGTACAGGTAGTTTGCGTTCACGGCGAGCAAGCGGACGACATCGGTGTTTGGGCGCGGTCGCAACCGGCCATCGCCGAGCGGCTCGGTCCAGACGGGCTCGAGCGTGGTTCGCTTCAAGCGAATGAGGCCCCAGCGGGACCCGATGGCGTAGACCGCGTCGTCGGTCAGGAGCGGCTTTTCCAGGACGGGGCCGCCGGTCGTGAACTTGCCGCGTGGCAACGTGTTCGCGGCCATCGATGGTTCGCGGATTTCGCGGATGCTCAGGCTGATCAGGTTGGCATCGGCCGTCGCCACGTAGAGCGTGTCCCCGTGTGCGACCAATGGGGCGGTCACGTTCGCCGGCGTGAAGTACTCGGACGAGACGAAGTTGGTTCGCTGCGAATCGCGCGGGGCCGACACGATCACGCGATTGACCGCGGTCAGGATGGACTCGCTCCGGGGGTCGGACGGGTCGAATGTGAGCAACGGCGGCTGCGTGGCCTTGCCCTCGAGCACCAGCTCCCATTCGAACTGAATCCGTGGCGGCACGTTCTTGTCGGTCGCCGTGTAGACCTCGCGCAGGTTTTTGAGCGCCACGATCGATGGGCTCGGCGAGCCATCGAAGCCGCGGTACGGCGGAATGAGCGTCTTCAGCGCGGCGATCGACGGGCTGATGTCGATCTGGTTCTCGGCCCGCCGAAATGGGGGCCGAACGGTCTCGACCGCGGCGATCGATGGCGATCGGTTCTGTGGGGTCGAGAGCGCGTCCGAGGCCTGGGGTCGAAGGCTGATCGATATGGCGGGGTCCGGGAATTCGAGCGGTCGGGCCGGCCGGAAGCCAGGCAACTTCACGCTATGGGCGTAGGCCACGATCCGCCGGTTGGCGATCGGAATGTACACGGCGGTCGCGTCGGCCACGGAGCCGGCCGAGCCCGTCGACGACATGCCTTGCTCGTACTTGACCTTGCCATCCCCCCGATCGACGACGAGCAACGCGTCGCCG
>JANLUE010000563.1:0-4872 GCA_031363325.1 Gemmataceae bacterium | reverse complement strand
GGGCGACGCTTCCGTGCCGTTCCCATTCGACGTCCACATGATGATTTCGACGACGGACGCTCCGAAACTCGAAAAGGCCCTGCATCGAGTGTTTCACAAACGACGCGTCAACCGCACGAACCCACGCAAGGAGTTCTTCCGCGTGACGATCGCGGAGATCGTGACGGCCGTGCGTGATAACCACGGCCAAGTCGAGTACAAGGCGGACCCCGAAGCACTCGAATACATCCAGAGCCAAAACATGACGGACGAGGAAGTCGAGGAGGTCGAGGAAGCGTTCGAGGAAGCGGAAGCAGAGGTGCAGGGCGATCCTGACAAGGAATAGGCGATGAAACCTGGCCAAGCCTTTTTGAAATGTGGCGCGACCGTTGAAACTGGATCTCCGGAGTTATCTGCCTTTGCGGCTGGCCTTCGCCTTGGCACTTCCCTTAACCAGCTCTTTGACTGGTTCGGGACTCGTCACTGGCGATTCCATTCCTACTACCGCCATCCGGATGGATTCCATCAGCTTCCTGGCCATTGCCTGGGTTGCTTCTGGTAGTTCAGCCAACTTGTCGGCCTTGCTGATCGAGTTGCGGAGGGCCTTGGCCACTCGGCCCTTCTGGCCCGACCCATAACTGATCCCGAATTTCTGAAGGGATCGTGATGCCCGCTTCCAAACCAGGCCGCCCTCATCAAGTGTTAAAAGCAGCGGCGCACCCGCGACCTGAAGTTCCTTGTTGTAAACCTGCGCGACGATGTCCGCGAAATATTCGTCGGTGAACAAGTCCTCCATTGCAAATTCAGCGTCTGTCGAACCGGCCGCCGGCCCGAGCATCAGCACTTCCGCTTTCACGTCCTGGTAGCGGGCGAGCCAAGTCTTCACCAATTTGTCATGAGCGTCCCCGCCGGCTGCGTCGGTGTCGAGCAGCACGACTACGTCGAGCTTCTGCCCGATCATGAAAGTGGCAATGTAGGCCGCCTCAGACGCGCCGCCGGCCGGAGTGATGAACAGGTCGTCCGGCAAGCCCGGCTCCCCCGAGCGGATGAGTAGGTTGGACAGTTCGGTAAGTACCCAGTAGTCATCCACTCCTTCCACGACCAGGTTCTTCTGCGACAGCAGGTATGATTGGCTGCCGCTCATACCGAGGGCCGCCTGGAGGACAAACTTGGCTTCCTTCTGGGACCCAGTGAGGTCTGAGCTGACCGTCGTCCCGGCACCCTTGTCCTCGTTGATGACTCGGATGCGATCGGGGTAGCGCAGGTCGATCATGAAAGGAAGGTGGGTCGTGTATAGCACAGTGTTCCGCTCGGCATATTTCTCCAGCCGTTTCACCAGGTCGCGTTGGGCTTCCGGATGCAGGTGCAGTCCCGGTTCGTCGAGCAGGAGTACGGCCCCGCAAACGTCCCCCGAGTCTCGTGCATCAACATCAGGTCGAATGAGAAAAACCACTGGAACCCTTTCGAACGGTCCTCCAGCGGGATGAGGGACGGGTCGTTCTCGTCTTTGACGAAGGTCATGAATTTGTCGCCGTCGGCGCGGAAATCGACTTCGTAGCTCCGCTGCGTCCAACGAGACGCAATATCGTTTGTCAGACTGCGGCCGGCGTCACTCAAATCGTAGGTTCGCTCCTCAATTCGGTCGGGGGCGGACTTATTTGTGATGTCGTCGAGCTTAAGCCCAGATAGCTCCATCAGCATCAAGACCGTTTTGTCCTCTTGAGTTAGCTGCACCTGCGATTTCCGCTGCTGCAACTGGCTGAGCAGAACCGACCCTTGGAACGAACGGTAGTCGTCCATGTAGATAAAAGTGGGCACTCTTTTGGTCACTAAGTCGGTGCATTTCCGGCGAACGGTCGGTTGGGTTGACATCGTCGTGACGATCTCGGAGAGCTTGGCAAGGAATGCAGCAGAGTGCGGGTCTTCCGTCGCACGCGTGTCGGCCGTCATCGCGACTGTGAGCGCCAACCGCTTCTGGTTCACCTGGTTGGCCAGGTTCGTGAACAGCCCTGCGACGACCTGCGTTCGGATCTCGAGCCGTACGGTATCGATGGCCGCCCGGTAGCCGTCGCTGACTCCTTCCGGTAGAAGCGGCAGGCTGTCAAAGGCAGTGTTGATGTCAACCAGCGGCGGCCGGTTTGGGAACGACTTCATTTCGGTCAGCGAGTAGTGCCCGGCGTAGGTGCGTGCCAGCTCAATCGTGTCGGCCGTGTACTCTGCGTCGGTGTGTTCCGAGAGTTCGACCCGGTCGTCGTCGTGGAGTTGGAACCGAACGGTGCAGACGACCTGACTCGTCTTTTGCTCACGGCGATGCCCCCGCGGCCACTCACGGTTGATGACATACGGGTCGTCGCGGAACGGCTTGAACTTGTGCAACGCCTTCAAAAGCGTAGTTTTGCCGGCTTCGTTCTTTCCCACAATTACGGTGAGGTCTTGGAGGTCGATCCAACTGGAGTCCAGAACTGACTTGTACATTTGGACTCGAAAGGCCACGGGGTGCATGCCACACCAATTGCAATTGGAATTTGTCCGGGGATTCGCGCGGGCGAGTTAACCCGTCAGCCAAACTCTCTCCACCTCAGCGAAAGTTTGAGGAGGTTTGCGCTCGGGCAGGTAACGTAACCCATTGGGTTGCATATCGACGCCGTGTGCAACCGATGACCAATAGAGTATCGGCCGTATGGGCAAAATACGCTCGAATTGCCGTTCCGCAACAAGCATTCTTGAAACGCTCCGCGACCGCTAGAATCGTCTTTGGCCGGGACGATCTCTCTCGATCCGCGTGATTCCATGATTCGCACACTCGCACTCTTTTGCCTCGTTGTAAGCCTTTCGCATTCGGCGTCGGCCGACGAACTCAAGCCGTTCCCGCACGCCACGACGACGCAAGTTCAGCAGACCGTCGATCGCGCGAATGCGTACCTGAAGGCCGAGTGTGCCGCCTGGCTCGCTACCCGCCAGTGCGCCGCGTGTCATCACGTGCCGATGCCGTTGTGGGCGTTGACCGTCGCTGAACAGAAGGGGTACACGATCGACGCAAAGTTCGTGGCCGAGACGTTCGAGTCCTTGCTCGGGAGCAAAGAGAAGTTGTTGGCGTCCCGCATCTTTCCGAATCCGGCCGCGCCGCCCGACCCGCGCCCGCAAGGACGCGGCCTGAACATGGGGTTGCCGTTCCTGGCCGTCGCCGCTCGATCGCGACCCACGATGGACAAGGAACAGCAAGAGAGTTTGAAGCTGATCACCGAGGAGATCGTCAGCAAGCAGCAACCCGATGGCTCGTGGGAGTTCTTCGCCGGGCTACGGCGGCCGCCGATCAACGAGTGCCAGACCACGGACCTGGCCTGGATCGTGATGGCGTTGCAAGGGAACAAGTCCGCGCCGGAGAAAGCGCTGAAGAAGGCGGTCGAATGGCTGGCGACCGTGAAGCGGACCGACACTCACCAGGACAAGGCCCTGAAGGTGCTCCTCGGTGTCCAGGCCGGCGAGCCGCTGAAGGCGTTACAACCGACGATCGACGAGCTGCTGGCCCTCCAGCGAGCCGACGGCGGCTGGAGCCAGACGGTCCCCGAGCCGAAGAGCGACGCCTTCGCCACGGGCCAGACACTTTACGTCTTGTCGCTTGGGGGCCTCACGGCCGACCGCCCCGAGATCAAACGCGGCCTGGACTTCCTCGCCGCCACGCAGAAGTCGGATGGGAGTTGGCCGATGATCTCGCGCTCGACCCCGGACGGGTCGCCAGGCAGCGCCAAGTTGTTGACTCCGATCACCTGTGCCGCGAGTTCCTGGGCGACCCTCGGACTGGCCACGTTGGTGCCGAAGCGATCCAAGTAAACGGCAGCATCGACGGGAGCAGACATGATTCTTGCTGTCGATGTCTCGTCGACCCATCCGAGGCTGTCACGTGAAAGCTACCATCCGGTCTCGCACCTCGCGCCCGAGTTAACTCGTCAGCCAACCTCTCTCCCTCTCAGCGAGAGTTCGAGGAGGTTTGCACTCGGGCAGATGACGTAACCCATAGGGTTACGTCTCCACCCCGTGTGCAACGGATGACCGTTAGAGTATCGGCCTGAGTGCCGAAAATGCTCGAAATGCCTGGGAAAACCGATAGAAATGCGAGAACCCCGAGGTCTCTCGGGCTCGGGGTTTGGCGATAACTGGATGACGCGAGGTTTCGCAACTCGCGAAGAGACCTCCCCGAGGCGGTCTCAACTCGATTACGGGATTCGTCGAGCTAGGGACCTTACAGATCAAGAGGTTACATCGAATCCCCGTCATCGCGATCAACCCTTGGAACAGCCCTTACGACCCAAAAACGAACGCGGAAGCCTCACCAAAGGTACGTCGTGATCCGATGAAACTCGCCCGCTATTACCAGTCGCTTATGGACTCCGGCAGCTTCGAGAGCCGGGCTGCACTCGCACGCTATCTCGGCGTCAGTCGGGCAAGAGTGACGCAGGTGTTGCAGCGACTTAGGTAGGCCAGTACCGCTGGCATGGAAGCGAAGAAATCTACCAGAGCTTCCATAGCTGGAACCGCTGCGGTCATGAAGGGTATTCTTCGGTCCGGTAATATAAAAGGAAAGCGAGGTTCACCTGGGGCAATCTGTTCGAGTGGGGGCGAAGAGTGCGAATTCTGGTCATTGAAGACGAAGAGAAGACCGCCGCCTATCTGCGCAAAGGACTGACCGAACAGGGGTTCGTCGTTGATGTCTGCGAACAAGGAGACGAAGGCTTGTTCACCGCCCGGTCGAGCGGCTATGACCTCATTATCCTCGACGTGATGCTGCCCGAACGAGACGGCTGGTCGGTCCTCACCGAATTGCGGCAAACCGGCCACAAGACGCCAGTTCTATACCTAACCGCTCGTGATGCTGTCCAAGATCGGGTCAAGGGG
>JANLUE010000560.1:0-9366 GCA_031363325.1 Gemmataceae bacterium | reverse complement strand
CCCGCACGAACACGCAAACCGGTCGCCCGCTTGCGTGGCCGCGACTTGATGGACCGAGCCGCATTCGCATTGGACTGGGTAGGTCATGGGCTGGCCCCGGTTCAATAAACCCCGACCGTCGTGGTCGCCGCGATCTCGCGGAACGGCCGCACGCCGCTGACGCCGTCCCAGGGGAACTTCTCGTAGGGGGGCTCGCGTTCCCCCTCGTCGCGTTCGGCGAATCGGGGGACGAAGAATTCTTTCGTGAGCGTGGTCAACAGCACGCGGCCCGCCTGGCCGTACTCGACGAGTTTGTTGTAATCGTCGAAGTCGACGACTTCGATCGCGGCCCGGGGTTGCGGGGCGTAGTACGTGATCTTGTAGCCGTCCTCGGGGCCGACCGGCTTCGAGCAGGCCAGACCCATCAACGTGTTGCCATACGTTGGCGTCATGTAAACGCGGCCTTCGAGCATTTCCTCCATCGCCTCGCGGGTGAATTGGGGCGTGAACTCCGTCCCGCCCGAGAAAATGCCGGTGATCCCCGCGTCCGGGATGCTGCGGAGCGACCCGTCCGGGACCGGGTGGCCGATCTCGCGGCGCTTCTGTTCGAGCTTGCCGTCGCGCAGGGCCGCGTCGAGGGCGGCCAGGAGCTTCGGCGTCGTGAACATGCACTTGATCTTGTGCCCGGCCGCGAGGACCGTCAGCGCCTGATCGATCGCATGCTCCGCGTAGGCCTTCGCTTCCTGAATCTTGCCGGCCTTGATGCACTTGACGACCCACCGGGGGTCGAGATCGACGCAGAAGCAGATGCCGCCGCGATATTGGGCGAGGTGTTCGATCGCGAGGCGCAATCGACGCGGGCCGGACGGCCCCAGCATCAGCCAGTGCGAGCCGCGCGGGAAGTGTTCGTCCGGCAGGGTCGCCGACATTTGCTCGTAATCGATCTTGTGATCTTCAATCACGACGCGAGTTTTCGGGATGCCCGTCGTGCCGCCCGTCTCGAAAACGTAGACCGGCTTCTTGCCAGCGAAGGCCCGGGGGACCCATTGCGAAATGTCCGTGTCCGGCGAGGCCCGCAGCCAGTCGTCCTCGAACAGGGGGAACAGCTTCAGGTCGGCGATACCTTGGACATCTTTGATCGGATTGAACTTGTAGGTCTTGGCGCGTTCGAGCCAGAACGGCGTGCCGGTGTCGGGCGAGAAGTGCCACTGGACGACTTCGCGGACCTGCTGGTCGAGGGCCTCGCGGGCGGCATGAACTTTGGTGGAAAGTGACGAATCAACGCTCACGGAAAACCTCGAAACGCGGCCCGGCGGACGACACGTCTAGTGATAGACGCGACCCCAAGCGACGGACAGCGCGAACGACGGAATCGAGGCACCGGGCGGAAGGGATCGCGTGGCGTTGGATCGGGAAGACTACGGCAATCCCAATCAATCGATCGTGTTCTCTTCGTCCGGCGGGCCCTTGGGCGGCGGGGGGAAGGGGAACTTCGGCGGCGGTGGGAAGCCCTTCTTTTCCTTCAGTTCCTTCACCAGTGGTCGGTTCGATTTGCTGTCGTCGTTCGATTGACCGGCGGATGCTTTGCCCGTGCCCGGCAGCGAGCCGCCGGGGATCGTGTCCTTGTCGGGGGACAACCACAGGAGGCTGATGCCGATCAGGATTCCAAATCCGAGTCCCATCGCGCCGAGGAATCGGCCACGCGACTTCGCACGCTTCCGCTTGGCTTTGCGTTTCATCTTCTGGGCCGGCGTCATAACGCGGGCCGGCGCCGTCGGCGGGGCAGGTTCAACCGCGACCGTGTTCGGCGCGGGCTTCGGGGCCGGCTCGGGCGGTTCGACTTTCTTCACCAGTGCGCGCTCGAGGGCCAGAATATCTCGGCCCACTTCGCGTGCCGTCTTCGGCCGATCGTTCGGGTCCTTGGCCAGCAAGCGCATCACGATGGCCGTCGCTTCTTGCGGTACTTCCGGGTTCAACTTCGATGGCGACGGCGGATGATCGACGAGCAAACTCGCCAGCACGTTGGTCGGCGTCTCGCCCAGGAATGGCCGACGGCCGACGAGCATCTCGTACAGGACCGCCCCGACGCTGAACAGGTCGGCCCGGCCATCGAGTTCCTTGCCGCGCGCCTGTTCCGGCGACATGTAGGCCGGCGTGCCAACCACGAAGCCCAGGTTCGTGAGTTTCTCCGTATCGCTCGGACGTTGGGCCAGGCCGAAATCGAGGACGCGCGCCCGGCCACGCGGCGCTTCCAGGAAAATGTTGCCCGGCTTGATGTCGCGATGAACGAGCCCCTTGTCGTGGGCGGCCGCCAAGCCGGTCAACATTTCGCGAGCGATTCGCAGGGCCTCGCGGAGCGGCAGCGCGGCCCGGGCCATGCGCTTGTCGAGCGTCTCGCCCTTCAGCAACGGCATCACGAGGAACGGAACTTCGTTGTCCTCGCCGACCTGATAGACCGGCACGACGTTATCGTGCTGCAACGCCCCGGCGGCCTTCGCTTCGCGCAGGAAGCGCTCGCGGCCCGCCTTGTCCATGACATGCGCGAGCATCACCTTGATGGCCGCCGCCCGATCGAGGGCGGTATCTTCGGCGAGGAACACCATGCCCATGCCGCCACGACCGAGCACCTTCAAGATTCGGAAACCGCCGAGGCGACCGATCTCGTCCGGCTTCTGGGGCGGGTGCAGGAACTGAGTATCGGGCTCGCCCTTCGCCATCACCGGGATGGTCGGCGATGTCTCCGCCGAGTTGTCTTTCGGCTTCATTGGGACGGTCTGGACCATGGTGCCGTCCTGGGCGGAAATTGGCTCGGCGGGCTTTGGCAATGGTGAGCGCATGGATTGAGGCACCGGCAAGAATGCGGTGAGGTAGGCCTTTGGCCGAAGCATAGGTCACGCTTGGCCGGCGTGCGCTCACTCCTCGGCGTCGAGTTGCCGAAGACGGCGATCGGCGTCGAAGGTCGGCGGTGGGAGTTCATCCGCCAGTTGAATTGCAGCCTCGGAAGACAGGTCGCACCGGGCCGTCCCATGACCGCGGAACACCGGCAAGCCGCGGCGGAGAGCAATGATTTCGCGCCGAGTCCGACCACGGGGCGCGTCCGGCCATCGGCCGATTCGTTCGTGAAACTCGAAAAACACCGGGACAATCGCGCGGATGTACTTCCAGTAGCCGGGGTTATCGGTCTGGATCACGAACAGCCCGCCCGGCTCGAGCGCCCGGTGAACGAGCGACAGGAAGTTGGGCGTGATCAGTCGGCGATGTACTTGCGCCGGATCGTAATACGGTTGCGGGTGGTAGCAATGAACTTCGCGGACCGAAGCGGGCTCGACCCAGCGGTCGAGCAGTTCGTGCCCGCCGCCCACGGCGAACTTGAGATTCGCGAAGCCGCGTTGATTGCCCCGCTTGCGGGCGTAACGAATGACGACCGGCAACGTGTCGGTTCCGAAGTGATCGTGATCCCGCCGGGTGAAGGCGCTACCGAGCAGGTAACGCCCGTTGCCGCAACCCAGGTCGAGAACGACCGGTGCCATTCGACCAAAGAGTTCGGCCCAGTGGAGTCGCCCGTCGGCCGGCAGGGACTTGACGGCGGTCTGCGTCCATGCGGCCGGTTCGAGGATGCGCCCGGCGAACGGCACGCCGAACTCGCGCTCGACCCGGGAATGGTGCATGAATTTTGAACCTAATGCGACGGATCGAGATTGACTTCAATTGCCGAGCGATTCGCGGAAACGCCGACGCACAGGCCGGCATCAATTGCAGTGTCGCGACGCGTATTTGATCTCCAATCACGCCAATTCCATATATTAGCTTTTTCGCGTTCGATGGCACAAGAAACCAATCGAATGAGGTGCCTACTCAATCGAGAGCGCGAACTTCTGCATTCTTACGGAGATTGTTAATGGCAAAGCGGAAGCCCGATGAGGCGAAGCGACTGATTCACGAGGCGGGAATCGACGCCTTGGATGCGGCTCAGGCGAAGGAGGCCGGGGTTAAATTTGAATGGCACTACGGCCGAATCACTCGGCTGGGGCATTTCGAAATCGCCGGGGGCCGCAGTGTTTCGATCATGTGGGAGGAAGGTGGCGTCACGTCTCAACAAGGCGATATCTCCGACGAGCAGTGGGAAATCATCAAACTGGCGTTTTCGACCACCGGTCGTGTCGCCATTCTCAGCGACCAAAAGAACGCCCTGTGGATGTACGACTATCGTTTTTTGGAAGCCGTCCGTTAGTAACGCGAGCCGCCCATTTTCAACTCTCAAATACAAGTCGATGACACTCGCATTCTGGACGCCGATTCCAATCGATTGATTGTATCGGCCGTTCAAAGCATGCGTCGAGGCAGAGGCCCGGATGATCCGCCTCCTATAGAATGCTCGGCGCGATTGACGTGGAACATCGCAGCATTTATCGAGCAATAAACAAGAACTCGCCCGTCATCAAAAATGGAGCTGATATGCCGCTCGTCTCCCTGCATGAATTGTACATCGAAGAGTTGCGGGATCTCTATAGCGCGGAGGTTCAGCTCCAAAAGGCGCTACCGCGAATGGCCCGGAGAGCGGCGGCGCCGGAACTCCGCTTGGCCTTCCAGCGGCATGCGCTGATCACCGAGCAGCACACCGAACGACTCGGGCTCATTTTCGGGAATCTCGGAGTCAAGCCAACCGGTACCAAGTGCCGGGCGATGACTGGGCTGATCGCCGACGCTGGGGACGTTCTCAACGTGGAAGCCCATCCGGCCGTCCTGGACCTCGCCTTGATCGGAGCCGCCTTGCGGATCGAGCACTTCGAGATCGTTGGCTACGAGTGCGTTCGCACCTATGCTCGTCGGCTCGGGTTCAAAGAAGCAACCGAAGATTTGGACAAGTCGCTGATCGAGGAACAGGAATTCGAAGAACGCCTTTCCATACTGGCGCGGGCCGTCATCTTGTTCGAAGCCGAGTCCGCCAAGCCGGTTATGACGAAGGCGAAGAAATCGATACCGCGAGTCGCGACGAAAAAAGCAGTTCAGACGCGACGGGCTTAATCGGAAAGTCTCGCGAGCCTTATCCACGCGGAGTCGCCTAAATCCGCGGCCGCTTCTTCTTGATCTCGTCCGGCTTCTTCTCTTTGTCTTCGCCCTTCGGAGCGACTTTCTCCGTCGACGGCGCGAAGGGGTTCGGGATCACGCCAAACGCGCCCAGGCACATTACGGTCGCGGTCAGGTGCAAACAGAGGCCCAGTACGACCATCGCCTTTTGTTTCGTCGTGTACGGCGCGCGGACTTTGGGCTTCGCGGTCCTCGGTGCGTCGGTGCCCATCGAACTCGGCGAAAACAGCACGCCCGAACTACTCGGAAACTCGTCGAGCGGCTGAATCTCCGGCGCGGGTGGGCTCGGATCATCGGGGATCGCCGGCGCTTCGGGGATCTCCATTTCAAACTTCTCTTCCGGCTCGTCGATGCGGTTCGCCACGACGAGAGCCGAGGGCACCGATGAATGTGTCGCCGTTTCCGATGCCAGCGGCACGTCGGCCACCCAGCCGGGCACCGGTTGCGCGGCCACTTCGCAATAGGGCTTCAACGCTTCAATCACTTCGTTCGCCGACGGTCGAATCGCCGGGTCGCGCGATAGGAGTCGGCCGATCAACGCGGCAACGGCCGGCGGCAAGTCGGAACGAAGCGATTCGATGGCCGGGGGCTCGGCCTGCTGAAGTTGCAACATCGCCTCGAGTGGCGAAGCGCCCGCGTGCGGCGGTCGAGCCGTCAGCAGGAAGTACAGGCTCGCCCCGAGTCCGTACATGTCGCCCGCGGGCGACCGCTCCGACTGGGTCAAGCGTTCTGGCGCGAAGAACTCGACGGGGCCGAGTCGATCCGATTGGCCGTAAGTGATCTCACCGATCGGCGGGCGGATCGGCGTCACGCCAAGTTCGGCGAGTTTGATTGTCGCCCCGGGCTTCGGCCGAATCGAACCATCGCCGTTCGATTGAGCCGAATGTTCAATGGGCGTGATCACGAGCGAACGCGGCGAGACCTGGCCGTGCACGATTCCCTTGGCGTGCAAAGCTTCGAGTGCGAGCGCCGCCTGCCGGGCATACTCGCAAGCCACGCCGACCGAGCGAGCCCCCATCTCGTTGATGAACCGGAACAGGTCCGCTCCATCGACATATTCCAACACGACGAACGGCGACTCGCCATGCAGGCCCGCGTCGAGGACGTTACTTAAGTGCGGGCTTTGCACGAGCGATGCGGCCTGGGCACGCGCGACGAAGTCGGTCGTCGTATCGGCCGGGCTCAACCAATCAGGCCGAAGCACGTGAATCCGGACCGGCGGAACGAGTGCCGGGTGGAGGGCCTTGAACACTGGCCCGCTGGACCCATCCGAAAGTTTCTCGACGATGCGATACGTGCCGACGATCAGCCCGTCGCCACGGCCCTCGTCGAGTTCGCGAAGCTGATAGGGGGTGAGCCAACCTTGTTGCTCGGCGTGCCGTTGCAGGGACGCCACGTCGCCCCAGACGGCTTCGGGCCGCGATCGCAGTTCATCAATGCGAGCATCGTCGAGCAACCGGGTGGCGCGCAGTCCGTCGAGGAATTGTGTCGTGGCGGCGTGCGACATCGAACTCGGGTCTCGGCGGGTGGGCGAGTGGGCGGATCGATTCGCCTATTCTAGGAGGCGAGCGGCCGTGTCCCAGGGTAGGCCCGCACTTCGTCCGCCGAGATCCGTCCGTACCCGAATCGCTCACACCCCAACTTCCACCGCGAGCGCCGGCGTTCGTAACCAGCCGACCAACGACTTCATTCGCAATCGGCCGTGGCAAACGCGAACGCCGCTCAGCCTCAGGGCGGTCGATTCCACGTTCGAGATGTTGTGGCCGTGCACCAGGACCGGGCAGCCGAACACGCCCGTGACCGCCCGCTTCAGCCACGTGGCCCGGAGGTCCGGGGTTAAGTGGTCCAGGTCGAGGACGATCGCGCCGGGGTCCGTGAAACCCCAAATGAGCTTCGGGCCAACCGGGCACGCAACCCGAGCACCGGCTCGGCGAGCCCAGCGGCGAACGAGGAATCGGTTGACGTCGTCGAGGGTGAAATAGGTGATCCGCATGATTCGTGTCGCCTTGCGTTCGATTTGGCCGACTCACGCGTTCGGCCGTCGTTACAAGGCTCTCCGAATCGGCGGGCGGAACCCCTCATGTTTTCCGCGAATTTGTCGTAATGTTTTTTGGATCGGTCGGGCGAGCAAACGTCATTTGAGCGAGGGCGAGGGCGAACGTTACGTCCCAAATACGGTTGACGTTCCTCAAATGGTAGCCCGTCGCGTAAGCGAGGGTCAGCCAAATTCCGCGAAAAGCGAGCGTCTTCCGGTTGGCGGAGCCGACCCTCGCTTACGCGTCGGGCTACCATTTGAAGAACGTCAACCGTATTTGGGAAGCGACGCTCACTCTCGGGACGCGCTCGCCTCCGTCAAACATCATGTCGTTATCAACCTGAGGGTCGAAGCCCATCGGGTGAAGCGCCACTCGCCCGACCAATCGACAATGACTTGGAACTTCCGGGTTTTGAGGGCAAGAGACTGATGAAGCGATTGCGGGGCCACCCGGTGGGCTTACGCCACACCGGCTCGCCTTCTCGGAACGTGCTTTCGAGTCGAGGAGGTCGCCAACGTTCGCTTCGCGAACCTTGCCACTTTACCGTTGCATCCGACCACGCGACGGGCTATCCTTTCCTTTAGTCAATTCGCCCACCGCCCAAGTTCCCGCCACCGCTCCGACCCGTTCTCGAGGGCCGCGAATCATGCTCGTCATTCCTGGGTTCGAAGGTACAGACACCTGCGACGGCAAGACCCGCCGCGACTTCATGCGCATCGGCGGCTCGGGCCTCATGGGCCTGTCGCTCGCCAACCTGTTCCGCTCTGGCTCCGCCAGCGCAGCCGAGACCACGACGACCGCGCATGGCGGGCCGGGCTTTGGCAAGGCGAAAAACGTCATTCTCGTCTATCTCCAGGGCGGGCCGAGCCATCTCGACCTCTGGGATCCGAAGGACGAAGTCCCCGAGAAGAACAAGAGCGTCTTCAAGGCGATCGAGACCAAAACGGTCGGCCTGAAGTTCCGCGAGACGCTGCCGAAGCTCGCCACCGTGACCGACAAGCTCACGATGATCCGCTCGATGAGCTACACCCCGGTGGGGCTCTTCAACCACACGGCCGCCATCTACCAGATGCTGACCGGCTATACGACCGACAAGGTTTCGCCGTCCGGCCAGCTGGAGCCGCCGACCCCGAAGGACTTCCCGAACTTCGGCTGCAACATCGTTCGCTTGAAGCCCCCCACCGAACCAGTTCTCCCGTTCGTGATGATGCCACGACCGCTGCAAGAATCAAACGTCGTCGGCAAGGGCGGGACGGCCGGGTTCCTCGGCAAGGCCTTCGACCCGTACACGCTGTACCCGCCGGGCGACGACATGGACCTCGACAAGATGTCGCGCATCAAGACGGAGGATCTGCAACTCCGTCCCGACGTGAACGAGATTCGCCTGAATCGCCGGGCGAGCCTGCGTGAGACGATCGCCCAGGGGATGCCGGAACTCGAAAAGGCGACGACCAAGTACGAACTGAATAGCTACTACGGCAAGGCACTCGGCCTCGTGCTCAGCGGCAAGACCCGCGACGCCTTCGACCTCTCAAAGGAACCGGCTGCCCTTCGCGATCGTTATGGCAAGAACACGTTCGGCCAATGCTGCATGCTCGCTCGCCGACTAATCGAGGCCGGCACGCGCGTCGTCGAAGTGAACTGGCCCAAGGTCGCAAACAGCGACAACCACTCCTGGGACGTGCACACCGGCCTCTCGCAGCGCATGAAGGCCCAGGCCGGCCCGCTCCTCGACGGCGGCCTCTCGACCCTGATCGCCGACCTCGACGAACGCGGCCTATTGAAGGAAACGCTGGTTGTGGCCGTCGGTGAATTCGGCCGCAGTCCGCAGCGCGGCGTGAGCACAAGCGGCAACGAAAACTCGGACGATGGACGCGACCACTGGCCATACTGCTACACGGCCGTGATCGCCGGCGCCGGCGTCAAACGCGGCTTCGTGTACGGCAAGTCGGACAAGACCGGCAGCGCCCCAGTCGAAAACCCCGTCCACCCCACGGACCTTTTGGCCACGATCTACCACTCGGTCGGCATCGCCCCCGAGACGATCGTCTACAACCACCTGAACCAACCCCGCGAATTGGTGAAGGGGAACGTGCTGGGGGGGATTTTGGGGTAGCCTAAACTAGGATTGACGCTCATGAGGCCGATACCAGTACATGTTGATACGGGCATCGACGACCTAAATCGACTTCTTGGCGGCAAGGGGATTTACCGGGGCTCACGTACGCTCGTACGTGGGCAACCGGGAACAGGCAAAACGACT
>JANLUE010000526.1:0-2546 GCA_031363325.1 Gemmataceae bacterium | reverse complement strand
CGCCCCCCCCACCCGGCCGCCCGACTGATCGCCGGGCTCGACCCCGCCGTACGCCCCGTGATCGAGTTGAGCCTGCAAGGATTTTCGACGAGCGAAATCAGCACGCAACTCGATCGACCCGAGCGGACGGTGCGGCGTCTGCGCGAGCGTATCCGGGCGCAACTCGAGCGCAGCGAGAAGTCGGTAGGGTGAACGGCTTGAAGTCGAATGTCACGGTACCGTTGCTGAGCCGGCTTGGTATTGGTTTGTCAGGCCAACGGCCTGAGATTGTTCAGCCCAGGGCAAGGTGGCGAAGCCATCGCCGCCCTGGGTCTGCAGCGCAAAAATCTAATGGTTTTCAGGCTGAAGGCCTGAGATACCCCCAGCCGACGCGACCCAGGGCGGCGATGGCTTCGCCACCTTGCCCTGGGCTGAACAATCTCAGGCCGTTGGCCTGAAAACACCGCTGGATTGATGCGCTTTCCACTGCGGGCCGGGGTAATACTGAGTTCGGCATTAACTTGGAATGCTGTTTTTGCCGTATGGGGAGTATCTCGATGCCGGCCGGCCTGGAACATCTGCGCGCCATGCCGGCTGGCGACTGGGCTCGTCTCGAGGAGACCGTCGAGCGGTTCGTCGCGGCGAGTCGAGCCACGCCTCCGCCAGTACTTTCCGATTTCCTCCCGGTCGAGGAACCGCTGCGCTCGCGAGCGCTCGTCGAACTCGTTCACACCGAACTGGAATTGCGCTGGAAGCGCGGCGAGGCGGTTCGGGCCGAGGATTACTTCGCACGCTTCCCGGAACTCTCCTCCGACTCCGGCGTGGCGATCGACTTGATCGTCGCCGAACACGGGTTCCGCCGTCGAACGGAATCGAACATCACCGTCGCCGACTATCAGAGTCGCTTTCCCGCCTACGTGTCGGAACTCGGGCAACGGCTCGCGGCCGGGCCGACGTTGCCCGGTCGGCCCGCCGCCGAGTCGACCGCGGTCAATACACCCCTCGTCGTCCCCGGATACACGGTCCTCGGGCTGCTCGGTCGGGGTGGCATGGGCCTCGTCTACAAGGCGATTCAACTGAGCCTCGGTCGGCCCGTGGCGATCAAGTTTCTGCCGGCCGAAAGCGCCCGCGACCCGGCTTGGCTCGATCGATTCCGACGCGAGGGTCGAACCGCGTCCGCTTTGAATCATCCGAATATTTGCACGATCCACGACACCGGCGAGGCCGGCGGTCGGCCGTACCTCAGCATGGAGTGGATCGAGGGGCGAACCTTGGCGATCGGCAAGCGTCACGCGCCCGCCGACGCGACGCGCTGGATCGCGCAAGCCGCTCAGGCCCTCGCGGCGGCGCACGCAGCCGGGATTGTCCACCGCGATATCAAGCCCGAAAACCTGATGGTCCGCGCCGACGGGCTCCTCAAAGTGCTCGACTTCGGGTTGGCTCGACAACTGCCGTCGGCCGGCGAGGCCAGCTCGAACGTCGGCGCCCTGATCGGCACGCTTCGCTATATGTCGCCTGAGCAAGCCCGCGCCGAATCGGTGGGGCCGCCAAGCGATGTGTTTTCGTTGGGCCTCGTGCTGTACGAATTGCTTGCCGCCCAACATGCCTTCGGCGCGGCCGGCGGGCCGATGATCCTGCATGCCCTGACGCATCACGAACCGGCGGCCCCAAGTTCGGTCAACCCGGATGTGCCCGCCACGCTCTCGGAATTCACCCTGCGGATGTTGGCGAAGGAACCGGCGCGACGACCGACCGCGAGCGAAGTCGCCCAGGTTCTCTCCGCGACCGATAGCCCGCCGCGCCGAGTGCCCGAAGTGCGGCGACCGTCGGTTGGCCGCGAAGCTGAGCGAGCCGCGCTTCGGGCGGCGTTCGATGAAGTGAGCGGCGGCCGCGGGCTCTTCGTCTGCGTCACCGGCGAGCCGGGACTTGGGAAATCCACGCTCGTCGAAGATTTCCTGGATGAACTCGCGGCCGATCAACCCCTGGTCGCGGTTGCCCGGGGTCGATGTTCGGAGCGGCTCGCCGGGGCCGAGGCGTACCTGCCGATCCTCGAAGCGCTCGATAGCTTGTTGCACGGCCCGGCCGGCGAACGCGTCGGCCGGTTGATGCAGGCCGTCGCGCCCACGTGGTACGCCCAACTCGCCCCGACCGAAGATTCCGGTGTGCCATCCCAGGAACGGCTCAAGCGCGAACTGGCGGCGTTGCTCGCGGACCTGGGGCGACATCGGCCGCTCGTCGTGTTTCTCGAAGACGTGCACTGGGCGGACCCATCGAGCGTGGACTTGCTCGCCTACCTCGGTGCGCGTTGCGACGACCTGCGCGTGTTGATCGTTCTGACGTATCGGCCCGCCGACCTGGCTCGGACGAACCACCCGTTCGGCCCGCTGCAACTGGAACTCCAAGGTCGGGGTCGATGCCGCGAACTGGCCGTCCCGTTCCTGTCCGGCAACGATGTGGAGACATACGTCGCGGTCGCGTTCCCGTGCCACCGTTTCCCGCCCGAGTTCGTGCAATTGGTCGTCGAGAGAACCGGCGGGAACGCGTTGTTCGTCGTGGATCTGTTGCGC
>JANLUE010000483.1:0-2699 GCA_031363325.1 Gemmataceae bacterium | reverse complement strand
GTCCGCGTGACCGGCACGAGCTGGGAAGTCGCGAGAGACCTGGCGATTGGAAAGACCTACCGCGTCTGGGCGCGGGCCGTGGGGGCCGATGGAGTTGGCATGTGGTCGGAGAGGGTGGATTTCAAGATTGTGTGACCAGCGTGTCACTTGCAATCGCACCGCCAATCGACTCCAATAATCACTTCAACACACGGTGAAAGAAGTCGAGCGCTTGTTGGCGGGCAAAAAATGAGTCTCGAACTCCGCGTCGCCCAGATCGTGCCGAACACCGAGGCCGAAGGCCCGGGTCGGCGGTTCGCGCTGTGGTTCCAGGGTTGCCCGCTCCGCTGTCCGGGGTGCTGCAATCCGGAGTTCCTTCCCTTCGCGGGTGGCGAGTCGCTTCCACTTGGCGAAATCCTCGAGCGGTTCGATCGCGAAGCGGTCGAGGGGATCACGCTCCTCGGCGGCGAGCCGTTGGCCCACGCCGACGGGGCGGCCGCGTTGGCTCAGGCAATCCGCGATCGGGGCCGCACGGTGATGGTCTTCACGGGCTACACGCTCGAGGCGGCGCGAGCGCTGAACGACTCGGCCATCGATCGACTTCTGACACTCACCGACATTCTCGTCGATGGCCCCTACGTCCGGGAGTTGCCGGACGCGAGCCGGCGCTGGATCGGCTCGACGAATCAACGCATTCACTTTCTGACGGACCGCTATCGGGCCGACGATCCCTGTTGGCGACAGCGGAACACGCTCGAGATTCGCGTCACCCGCGAACAGATCAGTGTGAATGGATTCCCCGCGCCGGCCGCGGTAGGATTGTGGAAGAAGCCGTCCCGGAGCAAGCGTGGCTGATTCGCCGCCGATTAGCGTCTCTCGATTCGAAGCCAACCTCATCCGGATCTTGCGCTTCTTCCTGAAGCAGGTGCCGGCCGAGCAAGCGTTGCGATTGGTGAACGACAAGCTCGACCGACCCAAGTGCCTGAGCGCGGGGGCGATCCACCTCGTTCGCGATTCGTTGTCCAAAGGTTGCGTGCTGTATCTGGTCCGCGCCGGCGCGTGGAAGCGCGACCGATACTTGCGTGGCGACGAGCCGAAGTTCGGCCGACTTTGGGAGCGCTCGCCGATCGATCGCCTCGCCCTCGAGTTCTCGCCAACCGCGCTCGACTTCCTGATCTGGGTGACCGCCAACCGGCCCAAGGACGATCGACCTACGTGGACCTGCGACGAAAAGAACCAGACCGTCGCCGATCGCCTGTTGATTTTCCTGGCCTACGAGGCGTTGCGGATCGACCCCGAACTCGCGGCCGCGCTGCGAACGTCGCCCGCGTTCGCCGGCAACTGCTTGATCTGGCTGGCCCACCCCAACGACTTCGCCGCCGAAGCCAATCGAGCCGTCCCACCGTTCGATCCGTGGCTCGCGGAGCCCGGAAGCTTCGTGCTCGAAGCGCTTCAACCGGTTCTCGAACAGCGTTGGCTGGAGATCGAACGCGCGAAGGGGCAGATCGGCGACTGGGCGAAGTTGAACCATGAAGGCCGGGTCCAGGGCCGGGTTCTCGACGCGTTGACGCAAGCCGTCGACGCGGCCGGGAGACGCGACCTCGTCCGCTTCCTGCTCGCGGTGATGCGCCGGTTGTTGGCCGGCCGCGATTTGAGTTCCTCCTTCTGGACTGGAGGCCTGCAAGGGGCCGGCCCAGCCCGATTGGCGGAGCGGCTCGAGACGCAACGGAACGCCCTGGCGGTATTGCGGCAAGCCGGCCGTCTGCGCGAGTGGGAACAAGCCGCCCGCCAGGTCGGCTACCTCGACGAGGGCTACGCCGCGAGCAAGTTCTGGCTGAGCGAATGGGCCCAGGGGCCGCGCGTGCCCGACGATCGCGAGCCGCTGACGTTCTCGGCCGTCGTCGACGAAGCGGAACGAGTCCTGCAACAAGTCGAACCGTTGCGAATTGGTTGAGACCGGATCCCGCGAAGTGGCTTCGGGGATCGCTTATTCGGTAGCCAGGACGGCGTCCCAGTCGGCGGCGTCGATGGCCCGGTCGAACATGCGGTGGAGTCGATCCAAATCTTCGATCGATTCAACGGTTCCGCGGCTGCGAGTCACGGCGTCGCCGAAGCGCCGTTCGCCGAGTCGCAACAGGTTGGCCCGCCCCTCCATAACACGACCAGAAACGGTGCCCTGTTTCAGGAGGCGCTGGATAAAAACCGATTCTTGCATGATTCCCGTGTCCTTGAAGATTGAATCGATCAAGGCGTTATCGAACCGCAGGCCCATCAGTGCGCGGGTGGCGAAAAACAACTCGGCGGCCATTTGCCCATCGACCGATTTCCATTTCTCTTCCATTCGTCGCGCAATCGACGGCAGATCGGCTTCGTCAACATCACTCAGGGGCGCGAACGGTGTCAAGCCCGGCTCTTTCAGCAACTCCTCCGCAGGCAATTCCCAAAGTCGGACGACATCGTACTCGAAGACCAAATACGGCTTACCGTCCGGCAGTTTCCACTCCAGCCGACCCGTCATGTCGCTCGAGTTCGCCTCCTTGCGAAGCAAGACGACGATGGTTCGAACGGGCACCGTCTCATGACGCTTCAATAAGACGTTGTATTCCAAAAATCGTTCGGCACGACCGAGATACGAACCGGATTCCCACTCGGCGTGTATGAGCATCGGTGCGGGTTCGAACACGCGAAACACGCGGTCCACATCGACTTGGGCGTGCGGT
>JANLUE010000439.1:0-2130 GCA_031363325.1 Gemmataceae bacterium | reverse complement strand
CCGCCACTTCGCGACGGGCTTGCGGAACAATCATTTGCCGAACGTAATCGCTCGGGCTGAGTTGTCGTAGTTCAGCCGCTTTCGTGACAATTTTTTTGCTCGCACCGTCCATTTGGACAACGAGCCCGTTAGCTCTTCGCTTGAATTTGGGTTTTGGCATGGCAATACTCCCTCGATTCAATCTTACAGCGCGAATCGTTTGCAATGGGCGTGCATTTCTACTTCGGCATCCCAAAGTACGCCCGGTCCCGCTCCTCGTACGCCGCGTAGTCGAGCGCTTCGTAGAGTTCGGCACGAGTCATCATGTTCGGCACACTGTCGCGCTGGTGGCCGAGCGACTTCAGATTGCGAAGGGTCGTCTCGGCCGCTCGCATCGCGGCGCGGAATGCCGTGAGTGGGTACAGCACCATCGCGTAGCCGAGTTCGCCAAGCTCCGGGACCGTGAGTAGCGGGCCTTTGCCGAATTCCGTCATGTTCGCAAGCAGTGGGGCGGAGATCTGTTCGGCGAACCTGGCGAATTCCTCTTTGGTTTCGAGGGCTTCCGGGAAAATCGCGTCCGCGCCGGCCTCAACGTAAAGGTTCGCTCGTCGCACGGCATCGGCGAAGTCCGTGACGCCCCGCGCGTCGGTCCGGGCGATGATCACGAAGTCGGGGTCCGTTTTGGCCGCGACGGCCGCGCGAATCTTGGCCGCCATCGCTTCGGGCTCGACGAGCGACTTGCCCGACAAGTGGCCGCAGCGCTTGGGCATCAACTGATCTTCGAGGTGAATGCCGGCCGCCCCGGCGGATTCAAACAGACGAACCGTGCGTTCGACATTGAGGACTTCGCCGAAGCCCGTGTCGGCGTCGCACAACAGGGGAAGAGACGTGGCGGCGGCCAAGCGGCGTGCCTCGTCAACGAATTCGGTGAGCGACAGGAGGCCGACATCGGGCACGCCGGACCCGGCGGACAGAGCCCCGCCCGACAAGTAGACGGCGGAGAAGCCGAGCTTCTCGATGAGCCGAGCGGTGAGCGCGTTGAAGGCCCCGGGGATCGCGACGGGGCCGGCCGACCAGGCGCGACGGAGCTTTTTGCCGGGTGTGGCCGCGGAACGGGCGGATTTTTTCTTGGCCATGGTCGCTCCGTAAGTGCTGGACAGACAAGCGGATTCGCGTTCGGTTCGGCGGTCGCGTGGAAAAACTTTCGGGCGGGTGCTTGTCGCGCGAACCCAGCGGGCCTACGATTTATCCTTAGCCACAAGTGCCGGTCCTTTGGGAACCGGGTTGACGGCCGTGGGTCGTCCCCGTATTATCTCAAGAGACCGTTCGCGACCCCAACGACAAAACCTATGGCCAGCCGCCGAATCATGACTTTCGAGAGATAGCTCTTCCGACAATCCGAGTCGCGAGGAGCCGAACCGAAAGGTTTGGCTTTTTTGTTTGACTTACGGGATGCGAGACGACGGCCGAGTCGATGGAAGTTGGCAGTCGCGCGTATAGCTCAGTTGGCTAGAGCGCAGCTCTGATAAAGCTGAGGTCCTTGGTTCGAATCCAAGTACGCGCAGTTGTGATCTTTGAACAAACTGGACCACCCGGGGATGTAGCTCAGCTGGGAGAGCACCTGCTTTGCAAGCAGGGGGTCAGGGGTTCAATCCCCCTCATCTCCACTGGGCTGACCAGCCGAAAGGGCTGACGCAGACAGAAACAGACTGGCCGCGATAAATTTGGCGGGCGGAGTTGACAGCCCGTCGGGTGGCCCTATGATACTCTTCTCCAAAACCTAACAGCAAGCGCACAAACGACTTGCGGTGAAAGTATTGGAGGAGTTAGTGGGAGCGCTCGGCCTGAATCGGTCGAGCGGGTGGGTCGAGAGGCCTGCCGTTCTTTGACAATTCGGAAGGGTAAGAAGTTGCATCCAAGACGATGGGTGTGATTTGGGGCGTCGTACAACGGCGTTTTGAGTTGCATCTTGTTTCTTGACTCAACATGAGCCTTTAGAAGAAGAGAAAAGCGATCGTTACCAAGCCCGGGAATAATGCACCCGGCGCTAGGTTGGATCACTTGGAACGACTGAGGGGAGTGGAAACACCGACCGAGGGCGGGAAAAGTGTGGCCAAGCTAGTAAGGGCGTGTGGGGGATGTCTTGGCACT
>JANLUE010000371.1:0-3413 GCA_031363325.1 Gemmataceae bacterium | reverse complement strand
GTAAGCTCGCGGACCTCGATCCCTCCGTCCTCGTGACACCGCCGAAGGGCTTGGAAGTCGGCTACGTGCCGATCGTCACACAACAAGCCAAAGAGTAGACGCAACGTAACTCGAAGCTGCATGAGACGTTGAGATGAGGCACGGTCAAGGTCGAGTTCCGGCCACCGCTCGGCCCAGTCGGGTGGCTGGTGGACCGCGATGTCATGCGTCGACTACGATTGCATGCATTGCGGGTCCAGATTACTTACTGAAACACTTGGCGAAACATTGGTCCATGGACTTCAAAAAGGAAGTCAGCCTGATGCGCCTCAGGGTTTCATTCCCAGAAGCCGATTTAGCCGATCATGGCGCAGCGTATCGGAATCAAACACGAATGGTCCAAAGAAACACAAGCGACGGGCGAATATACTTCGACATTGATTATTACATGTATAGACAACGGAACTAACGGTTGCGGTGGGTCTCCTCGGCGGGCACATCTACCAATCACACGCCCACACCTACGCGGGCGACCTGATCCAGTGTGCCCATTGCGGACATCCGATCACGGGGGAGAAGGTCCGCAAGAAAATGAAGTCCGGCGAGCGGTTCTATACCTATTACCGCTGCACCTACTAAAACGTCGCCGGGCATCCGCGTGTCCGCGTCCCGGAGGCGAAACTCGACGCCCAGTTCCTTGCCGTATTCGACAAGATGCGTGTCGAGGACGAAGGCGTCCGTGACTGGTTCCGCACGGTGCTGGCGTCACAGACGCGGGACGCCCAGGCTGATTCCCGTGCGCAACGTGTCGAGCTACAGCGGCAAGAATCGTTGATCGTTGCCCAGCAGGATCGGCTCCTTAACCTGCGTATCGCCGAAGACATCGACCAAGAGACGTTTGCCCGTAAACACACGGAACTGCGGGACCGGCTGGCCTCAATCAAGCTGCAACTGGGCGTGCTGGACCGTTCCCACGACGAAACAGCCGAGTTGGCGGCGAAAGTTTTTGAACTTTCGCAAACCCTACGGCAGCAATGGCTTACCGCCGATTACGCTGCAAAGCGTCGTATCCTCGAAATCGTATTTTTGAACTGCCGACTCGAAGACGTAAACCTCGTACCCACAATGAGAAAGCCCTTCGACGTTATCGTCGAAGGGCTCTTTTTGAAAAACAGTCGGGCTGGCGGGATTTGAACCCACGACCTCCTGCACCCCAAGCAGGCGCGCTAGCCAAGCTGCGCCACAGCCCGAATGAACCTGTGGCTGGATGGACAAGCCAGCCCGGGGTCAGGTTCATAGTTAATGTACGAACCGGGGTCGGGCGGATTCAAGGCGTGTCTCGACGCCCCACCCGACCGATCGCCGAAAAGGTCGCCGCGATTTGCCCAGGTTCCGGTTACCTTCGGCCGGTTGCTCAACTTATTCATGCGACAGGAATCGCGCGGCCAAGCGCAGGTCGCACAAGCCCTGGCAAGGCGTGCCGTTCGTACTACGCCTAAGAGAGACTCTCGCCCTCGACGATCAGTCCCCCTCGACTGGTGCCAGAGAGGGCACACCCGTGCCGATCCCGGTCACATCAACCGATCTGTGCGCGTTGCTGACGCGCAGCGAACTCGTCGGCCCGACGATCCTCGACGACTACCTGGGCCGACTGCGCCAGTCCGATGGCATACCCGCCGAGGCGTTCGCCCTGGCCACGCTGGCCGTTCGCGATGGCCTCATCACCAAGTTCCAGAGCAAGCTCCTTCTGCACGGCCGCTGGAAGAACTTCTTCCTGGGCGGCAAGTACAAGGTTCTCGAACACCTCGGGTCGGGCGGCATGGGGACCGTGTTCCTCTGCGAGCATCGGCACATGCGCCGCCGCGTGGCCGTGAAGTTGTTGCCCCCCGATCGCGGCGACCCGGACCAGGTGCATCGGTTTCGTCGCGAGGCCCAGGCCGTCGCGATGCTCGACCACCCGAACATCGTCCGGGCGTTCGACATCGATCACGAAGCGGGCCTGCACTTCCTGGTGATGGAGTACATCGACGGGGCAAGCTTACAGTGGCTCGTCGAATCGCGTGGCCCGCTGCCGGTCCCGCAAGCCGTCAACTATGTAGCCCAGGCCGCTCTCGGGTTGCAGCACGCGTCCGAACAAGGCCTGGTTCATCGCGACGTGAAGCCATCGAACCTGATGCTCGACTGGGGTGGGACGGTGAAGCTGCTCGACCTGGGGCTCGCACGGTTCGCGCGGGCCAGCGAGCACTCGAACGAAGCGAGTGGCCGAACGGTGTTGGGCACGGCCGACTACCTGGCTCCCGAACAAGCCCACACTTCGTCCGTTGACATTCGAGCGGACATTTATTCGCTTGGAGCCGTGGCTGTTTTCCTGTTGACGGGCAAGCCGCCGTTCGCGGGTGGGAACGTAGCCCAGAAGTTGTTGCGGCATCAGCAGGAAGTCCCGCCACTGCTGTCGGCGCGCCGGTCCGACGTGCCAACCGAGTTGGCGAACGTCTTCAGTCGCATGTTGGCGAAGAACTCCGCGGATCGACCGCAAACGCCCGGCCGGGTGATCGGCGAACTCCGGCCCTGGCTCACGGAAGTGTCCCCGCCGACGCCGGACGAGATGCCCCCGACCCGCTACTCGCCGCACCGGGACGTCGACACGGCGGCCCAGCATTCGACGATGTCGAACATCTCGAAATCGAGCCGGGCGCTGTTGCTCAAGACGATGGTCGCCTCGGCCGCCGAGTAGTTTGGCAAAATTATTTTTGGAACTCCCCTTGCATTGCGTGCTATCATAGGATCAAATGCGTCAGCATTGATTTCGCCGGCGGGCCGGACCCATCCCGCCTCCCCCACAAGAAAACGCCCACGCGGACGATAAACCCCATGTGGGGGTTCTTCACCAGGCGACTCTCTTGCCTACACCCGCGTGACGCGGGGCACCATTGACCGTCTGACCAACCGGACTTTCTCTTTCGTATCGACGGGCGCGCCCGCCCCGCTCCGCGCATCTCTCGCGGGGTCGGTCCGCCACGTGATTTGGACAAGGACATGATCGCAGAACCGTTGACGACCACGCAAGGCGTCCTCGAACTTCACCCGAAGGGCTTCGGGTTCCTTCGCAACCCGGCCCGCCACTACGCGTCCCAGCCCGGCGATGCCTACGTGCCCGCCCCGCTCATCCAGCGCCATTCGCTCCGCGAAGGCATGCTCGTCGGCGGGACGGTCGAATTGGCCCGCAAAGGCTCGACGGGCCCACGCCTGACGGGCATCGCCCGCATCGAGGGCGAGGAGCCGACCCGCGTCAATTTCCGCAACTGGGACGAACTCACGCCCATCGACCCGCACGAACACATCCTGCTCGAGACGCCGGGGGGGCCGCTCACGACCCGCGTCATGGATCTGTTCACGCCGATCGGCAAAGGGCAACGCGGCCTGATCGTCGCGCC
>JANLUE010000348.1:0-8212 GCA_031363325.1 Gemmataceae bacterium | reverse complement strand
GGCCCCCTTCGCGCCGAACATCAGTGCCGGAAGGATCAGCGTGTCGCGGCCAATGAGGACCGAGAAATCGTCGGGCACGAGTCGGACCGTCTCGATCACCTGTTGCAAGTCGCCGGCCGAGTCCTTGATCGCGACGATGTTCTCGATCTGGTCGAGCTTGGCGACCGTCTCCGGCTCGATCTTCAGCCCCCCGCACGTGGCCGGGTTGCTGTAAAGGATCACCGGCAGCTTCGTTTGTTCCGCGATGCGTCGATAGTGGTCGGCAATCTCCGTTTGGTTCGGCAGGATGAAGTACGGCGTGATGACCGAGACGCCATCGACCCCTTCGCGTTCGGCCATGCGCGTATGCTGAATCGCCTCGCGCGTCGTCTCGGCCCCGGTGCCGGCGAACACGGGCAGGCGACGATTCACATGTTCGACAGTGGTCGCGACGATCTTCTGCTTCTCGGCCGCGTCGAGGGCGTAGCACTCGCCCGTTGTCCCGAGCACGAAGATGCCGTGCACGCCATACGCGAGTTGCCGATCAATGATCGTCCGCAACCGGGGATAATCGACTTCCTCGTCCGGCGTCATCGGGGTGACGAGCGGCGGAATGATGCCACGGACCTGCAACATGTTCGACTCCCAACGAATCGGCAGTGATCTTTGGAAATGCTACAGGTCGCGCCGAACCCAATCAAATTGAGTCTTCGGAATGCGAATGGGGATGGCCGTGGCGTCGAAGCCACAGCCAGGTCAACGTGAAGCCGATGAGCAAGCCGATCCCGAGGCCAAGGCGACCCCAAGGGGTACGTGTGTTCGCGGCCCGCGTTTCCGGCTCCGAAGACACTTCCATGCCGCCGATCGCGAATTCCGTTTTGGCCGCGTGGCCGACGCTCTCGACTTTGACGAGATACGATCCAATCGTTGGCCGGGGAAACGTCCAGGTGCCATGCTCGTCGGTCTTGCCTTCGAGAACGGTGACGCCGTCCTTCGAGACCGTGACCCGGGCGTCCTGTGCCGGCGTGTCGTCTTCGTAGTACGCGTCGATCCGAACGCGGTCGCCGCTGAGATTGGCTTCGACGTGGAGCTTATGCGCGAACACCGATGACTGGGACGCCAGCCAAACGACGAAGGCCGCTGGCAGAGTGAATCGAATCATGCCGAACCCACGACGCGACAGTATGAACATCTTCAGAATAGTAATACCGAGGTGCGTGAGGAGTCTTTCAGAAAAGTCGCGACAACGGCGCAGAAGGTTTATCGGGCGGCTCACGCCGCTCGAACTCGCCCTCGAAGCCTCACTCTTTCGACACGTCGATGACGACCTGTCGCGCCAGCTTGTAGGCGACCTTGATCATGGTCATCCGGACTTCGAGCTGGCCGTCCGTGAACATTTGGCCGGGCAAGCACTGTGGCAGCCCGGCCAACTCGATCGTGAGCGGCAACAGGGACATGAATTCTTTCATCTTGGCTTGCGGACGATCGATCTCGGGGGTCATGGGAAGCCTCGCGGAGTTGGACGAGTGGTGAATCTATCGGCCATGCTAACCGCCGGGCCGGGCCGCGTAAAGCGGCCGATCAGCCGATGGTCGGCACGTCGCCAATCGAACCTTCGGTCGGTCGGTCGCCAACGGAGGAGGTCGCGGATCGAGTTCGCGGGGAATCCGCGCCGGGCCGACCCAGTGCCCGATCGAGTCGTTCGTCGAGTTCGAGCGTGAATTGGTCGCGGAGTCGCATGCGGGCCTTGTTCGGCAGGCTGGCCGCGAGGATCAGCGCGTAGACCGGGTTGAACGCGAAGAACTGCAGCAGGAACCAGGACCAGAAGCCGTGCCCCCGTCGATGCGCGTGCAACGGCACGATCAGGGTAATGAGCGCCAAGAGCGTCGCTCCCAACAGGAAGACGCTGCCGAAGATTAACTGTGGAAGCCAGTTCATGCGGTCCCTCGGCTACTTGTCCGTCACTTCGAAAACGACCTTCCCATCTCGCGTGTTGATCGGCGTCGCGCTGACGAACAACCAGTTAGCGCCCGACTTCATGTAACTCACTTTCAGTTCCCCCCAAACGATGTGCTTCGAACTTTCGAGGACGATGCGAACTTCGACCGTCCGATTCGGTTCCCCCTTGTCCATGCGTAAGATTTCGACCTTCTTCAACTCGCCGGGCTCGATCGTCCAGTTGACACGTTTGCCGAGTGCGGTCCGAATCGTGAACTTGGTGCCGACGAGGCCTTGCTCGATCGCGGCGGGAGTTATCTCCGGAACCATTTTTCCTTCGTTGCTGGCGATCCCGGGGCCGTTCGCTCTGCCTCCGTACAGTTCGGAAACCGTGGGGCTCAACACGTAGGCCGTGATTCCGAGGCCCGCGATCACCAAAAACAACGCCAGTGCAATTCCCGCCTGACCGAGCCCGCCGCGGACACGTGGTGGAACGAGTGGGTCGGCATCGACTTCGGGGGATTCGTACTGGGCGGTCGCGTCCCGATATTCCTGGAGTCGTTCGTCGAACTCCGCCCGGAGCTTTTTCGACGTGATGCGAAACATCAACTTGTTCGGTCGGCCATCGCGGGTGCGAAATCGAATCACATATCGGCCCGGCACGCGAAAGAACACGTAAATCCCGAGCAGAAACGGGATCAACGTACCGATGCCAAGTGCCAACGAGGCGATCGGATCCACGATGATCGCGACCAAAGGTATGGCCAAACAAATGAAACAGACGACCAGGGCCGCGATGCGAAACGGTGGAAACCGCACGAAGCGAACCGAATTGATGCGGGCGTAGGGAATCGTAATCGAGGACCATTCCGCGAGGGCCCGTCGAAAGAACCGCTCAAGCCCGAGCAAGCCGACCTTGAGCATGTTGCCCTCGGCGACCAGGGCCGTCTCGTGCAGATGGAACGTATTCTCGCGGCCGACGAACCGCAGGGCCGAACCGAACAGTTCGAGGTGCACGATCGGCGGGACGAACCGGACTTTCCTTGGGTCGAGCCTCATACCAATACCCCCCGAGCCGCCCGGCACTGTTCCCGCAGTTCTTGAAACTCGAACGCATATCCGGCGATGGCCAGGTACGCGTCACATACAAGTTCCGCGTCTTCGAGCAGGCCGAGCCGATAGTAGCATTGGGCCAGGAGCAAGTTGCCCGTGAACAGGTAGGGGTCTTGAACGAGAAGAAGGCGTGCTTCGATCGCGGCCGACCGATCGTTGCCGCGGGCGGCCAGGGCCTCGGCGTACTTCAAGTGGAAGCCGACATCTTCGTACCGATAGTCCAACTCGCGGCGCAGGAGGGCCAGGTATTCGTCCGAACCAGTCCCGGTCGAGGCTGCCCGCAAGAGCACGCGTTCGCGACGCAAGCGATTCGCTTTCGCATAGGCGTTGCACGCCAGCGCCGGCACGAGGAAGAGCGCGATCACCCCGCCAACGACGGACAGTCCCAACAAAAACACGGCCAACTCGCCGGCCCCGAGCCAGGTCGCAAGCGCAGGCAA
Organism: Gemmataceae bacterium; assembly: GCA_031363325.1. GTDB lineage: Bacteria > Planctomycetota > Planctomycetia > Gemmatales > Gemmataceae > SIAJ01. The sequence goes on along the minus strand of JANLUE010000348.1, from coordinate 4,742 downwards.
CGCGACGATCCCGGCCATCAACAGTGGCCGTTGCAGAAACGGGGAGGCATTGGTGTTTTGAAAGACGATCGCCGCGATCATGAGGAGGAACGAGCCGACGACGCCCGACAACCACTTCCGGCGCCGCCAACGGATGTGAGCTCGGTAGAACAACGCCAGTCCGGCGAACGTGAAGGCGCCGGACAGTGGGTTGGTGAGTGCCAGGAACAAGACAATCCAGAACGCCATCCAGATGTGATTGCGCCGAATGCCGCGTCGCAAAGATTCGTCGAGCGACTCGCGACGGTCGCCGACTCGACTCGTTGGCCGGACCGACGAGCGGTTCGAGAAGATTTCCTTGCTGTCGCCGGTGTGGCCCAACTCGGCGAGCAGATCATTTGCAGACGCGATCCGTTCCGTCTCCGATCGATCGAGCAACTTCAGGATGACTCGTTCGAGGGCCGGGTCGAACGAGCCGCCGGTCAGTTCGCCCGGCGGCCTCGGGACGGTCAGTTGAATTTGGCGAGCGAGTTCGCCAACCGTCGGGCCGGGGAACGGGTATGTTCCGGTGAGCATCCGGTAGGCAATGACCCCCAGTGCCCAGAGGTCGGACTGCGGGCCGGGTCGGCCGCGCAGTTGTTCCGGAGCCATGAACAGGATCGTACCCGCGACCCGTTTCTCCGAGCGTATTCCTTCGTCGCGAGCGCCGACGCCAAAGTCGGTGAGCACATAACGCGGCCGGCCCGACGTTCGATCGACGAGGATGTTCGCGGGTTTGACGTCGCGATGGATCACATCGCGGCCGTGCGCTTCGGCGAGCGCGCCGCCGAGTTGCAAAAGCAACTCCCAGACGGCGTCCGGCGGGAATCGGTCGTGTTCGTCGAGTTCGGCTTTCAGGTCTTGGCCCGGAATCAATTCGAGAGCGATCGCGAGCCGATCGTTTTCGTGGACGAAGTAATCGAGCACGCGGACGATGCACGGATGCTCGAGGCCAGCGACCAGAGCCGGTTCGAGCATCAAGCGATCGAGGCTGCCGTGTGCTTCAATCACCTTGAGTGCGACCGGCGTTTCCGGGTCGGACGTGTGGCGGGCCCGGTACACGACGCCAAACGCGCCGCGACCGAGTTCCCGCTCGACGACATACGGGCCGATTCGTTCGACCCGTTCGCTGGTCGCGATCACAGTCCCTCCATCAATCGTCCGCAGTGACCAGGTCTCCGACACTCGCTTCGATGCAAACTTTGCCGCCGCCCGCCGCAATCGGGGCCGGCACTTCGACGACGCCAACCGGCCGAGCCGGACCGCCGCCGTTCAAGTCGACGAGCAGCGTAACGATTCCCGCCACGCCGAGTCGATCACCGTCGGCAATCCGCTCGGGGGCGTTCTTCGAGACCGGGACGCCGTTCCGGGTTAGCCCAACTTTACTGAGATCGATCACGGCGAACCCGTCGGCCAATCGCCGAACCTCGAAGTGCCGGCGACTGATGCGGGCCGACAAGCCGTCGTTGCCGGCGATTCGCAGAACGAAGTCGTTACCTTGATCGGGCCCGTCGCCGGCCTTGCGACGTTGCCGACCGACAAAGAAACTCTGCACGAGCGGCGGCGGCCGATAGGCGAACGGCGTCCCTTCGACTCGCAGCGTGAGGCCGGGTGCAATCTCGGAAGGCGGCATCAACGCGTCCGCGAAGGCCCGCATCGACTTCCAGCGCTCGGCCGGTTCCTTCGCCAGGGCCTTCAGGCAAATAGCGTCGAATCGGGCCGGCAATCCCGGTCGACGAACCGTTGGTCGGGGCGGCGGATCGAGCGCGATCTGCCCGAGCAGCGCGAGCAAGTCGCCGAAAAACGGCGGTCGGCCGGTGAGAAGCTCGAAGAGAACGACTCCGAGGCTGTAGATGTCCGAGGCCGGCCCCATGCGGGCGATGTCGCCGGCCACTTGCTCGGGCGGCATGTACGCTGGCGTGCCGAGCAATTCGCCTTGAAGTGTGAGTTGCGGCCCGATCGCCGCTTGCCTTCGCGCGAGCCCGAAGTCCATCACGACCGGCTCGCCCCGATCGTCGAGCAGGATGTTCGCGGGCTTCAAGTCGCGGTGAATCACCCCCTGGTCATGGGCGTACTGCATGGCGAGCGCGACCGTTCGGACGATTCGCACCGCGTCGGCCGTATCGAATGGACGCCGTCCGCCGACGCGGGAACTCAGCGGTTCGCCGCGCACGAACGCCATTGTCAGGAAGTGCGTGCCATCAATTTCGCCGACATCGAAGATGGGACAGATGTTCGGATGGCGAAGCCCGGCGGCCGCTTGCGCCTCGCGAACGAATCGAACCGCCAGCCCGGCGACCGCGAGTCGCGGAACCTTGATCGCGACCGGCCGATCGAGCGCGGTATCGTACGCTTCGTAGACGGCCCCCATGCCGCCTTCGCCGAGCTTGCTCTCGATTCGATAACGGCCGAAGTTCTTGCCGACCGTCAGCAATTCGCCGACGGCGACGCGGGCGGGTTCGACCTTCGGAGGAAGCGTGGCATCGAAATCGGCCGGGTTCAATTGGGCGGCCGGTTCGGCAACAGTCGAGGCCGGCGGATCGTTCGATTGCGGCATCGCGAATCTCCGCCAGACGGCCACGGGCGCGGCCAGCCCCGACAATATGATGATATTCGTCCGTTTTTCGACATCGCACCCGAGGTGCGAATTCCTACGAGGTTCAGGCACCATGGCCGCGTTCGTTCTCGACACAACTCTCGGCTCGTTCACGATCGAGCTCGATACCACGAAGGCCCCGCTCATGGCGGCCGCCTTCGCCAAATACGCGGACGACGGGTTCTACGACGGCCTCGCATTCCACCGCGTGATTCCGAACTTCATGATCCAGGGAGGCGGGCTCGACGCCGACATGAAACAGAAGAAGCCGACCCAGGGGAACGTCAAGAACGAATCGCTGAACGGACTCAAGAACCTGCGTGGCACGCTGGCCGCCGCCCGTCTGAGCGACCCGGATACGGCCACGTGCCAGTTCTTCGTCAACCTGAAGGACAACGACTTCCTCGATGCGGAAGGCCGCAAGCCAGGCTACACGGTGTTCGGCAAAGTGACGGCCGGCATGGATGTGGTCGACGCAATCGCCAAGGTGCGAACCGCGACGAAGTCCGGCCACGGCGATGTCCCGGTCGACGCGGTGACGATCAAGACGGTGAAGCGGGCGTGATGAAATGAAGACCGACCATTTCGGCTACCGAATGCTGCGCGAATTGCCCGACTCGCTTTCACAGGCGATTCGGCACGCGGGACTGGACGCGCTGCGTCATTACTTCGACGCGATCGAGTACAAGGAAACCTCGGTGCGGCTCGATGGCCTGTTCCGGCCCATCAAACCCGGCACGGGGCCGACCTGCATCGTGGAGGTCCAGTTCTACCGATTGGAAACGTTCTACGCGAGCCTGACACTGAAGATCGGCAGCTACCTGAAATACGACAATCCGCATCAATCGGTGATCGCCATTGTGATCTATCCCGACCGGGCGGCGGAACAGACGAACCTGGAACCAACACGGTTTCTGACGGAATCGAACCAGTTGATCCGGATCTATCTCGATGAACTTTCCGTCGGTGCGGACGAGTTGGAGTTGCAGATATTTCGACTCATCGCCGCGAAGCGAGAGGTGGCACTGGAACAAGCGAAGGCCCTGGTGCCCAAAGTTCGCCGTTCGCGACGGCCGAAGAAAACCCGCGATCGGATGCTACAATTAATTCTGACGGCGATCCTCTACCAATACCCCGACTGGCCCCTGGAGGAGGCGGAAAAGATGTTGCAAGTCACCGAGTTCGAGCAGACACGAGCTTACAAGGACATCCTGGAGAAGGGAACCGAAATTGGCGAGAAGCGAGGCATCGAGAAGGGAACTGAGATTGGCGAGAAGCGAGGCATCGAAAAAGGCATCGAAAAGGTGGCTCGACGCATGCTTGATGCGGGACAGCCAGTGGGCGAGATTGCCGAATGGACTGGCCTCACCGTCACACAAATTCGTGGTCTAAAGAAGAGATCTGGCAAGTAACTGGCCGCATCCGACTGGCTCCCGGAGAAGGCGGAAAAGATGTTGCGAGTCACCGAGTTCGAGCAAACGCGGGCGTACAAGGACATCCTCGAAAGAGGTATGGTGAAAGGCCGCGAAGAAGGTCGAGTCGAAGGAATTGGTGAAACGATCGAGAAAATCGCTCGACGTATGTGGGCCGCCGATCGCCGAGATCGCCGAATTCACAGGCCTCACCATTGCCCAGGTTCGTGCACTGAATAAGAGTCGGCCAAGTAACTTCACGGTTCATCCGGAATCGGGTGTATGATTGGGCGTCCCGTTCACGGAGGAAGCCGCGTGCCCGCACCGCAAAAACGCATCTTGCTCGTCGGCGACCCCGCACCGTCGACCGCCTTGGTGGCCCTGGAATCCGCGGGGTTCGTGGTCGCCCCAGTGGGTTTCACCGGAATCGATCCGGCCGAAATCGGCAAGTCGCAGGCGGTCGTCCTCCACGTTCAATCGAAGGTCCTCAACACCGCCCAAGCTCTGTGCCGTCGCTGGCGAATCGAACTCGGCGAACAGTTCGTTCCACTCGTGTGGCTCGCTTCGAATGAAGTCGCGCCGGCCGCGGGGCTCGACGCGGGGGCCGACGTCGTTCTCGCGGCGGATGTGCCCGTCGATCATCTCGTCGCGCAGATGAAAGCGCTGTTGCGAGTTCAACATTTGCATGGCCGGCTCGCCGGCCGGGCCGCCGAGGC
>JANLUE010001403.1:0-2754 GCA_031363325.1 Gemmataceae bacterium | reverse complement strand
ATGAGAAGGCACCGTCCGAGTGCCCGTGTAAACAATCGAAGGCCGATCGCCTTCCGGCGTGCCCCCCGGTGGAAAGTTCGGTCGATGTCATCAGCCAGCTCCATGCGTTCGCCCTGTCCGCGTTCGACGATGCGCTGCCCGGTGTAAGCGATGCGTTGACCATTCGTTCCGCCGCCAATCTCATTGACCGAACGGCCTCCACCGGCAAACTCGGCGGTCGTGCGTTGCTCTCCGCGCTCCACATTCTGCGCTGTTGAAACCCCTTTCCTGACTCTTTACTTGACGGCCGAACCGGCTGACCCGCGCCGAGTTTGCGCATTACTGATTCTGTCGCCAATGCGTCCGGTTCGCCGTGACCGTTGGACCAAAACCATCATCCGCGCCGCCCCGGCGCGTTCGGAAGGGAGATCAATCATGAATCGTCGCAATCGCACGGCCTTAGTGGCCGTGCTCCTCGGCGGCGCTACGAGTATCGCGTTCATCGGTTGCGCCAAGCCGGCCGATAGCCCGACGACCGGGCCCGTGTCGCCGACCCGGAAAGGCCAGGCTCCCGGTGGATCGGACGAGGATCACGGACACAAACCGAGTGCTCATGGCGGTATCCTGGTTCCGATCGGGTCCGACAGTTATCACGCCGAAGCGGTCTTCGAGAAGGGTGGAATTCTCCGGCTCTACACCCTCGGCAAGGACGAGTCCCGCGTGCTCGAAGTCCAGGCGCAGTCGCTGACTGGATACGTGAAACTCGAAGGCGCGACCGAGTCCGAGTCGATCGTCCTGACGCCGAAACCGCAGCCCGGCGACAAGGACGGAATGACATCGCTCTTCCTGAGCCACCTGCCGAAGGAACTCGCGGGCAAGAACGTGGAGGTCACCATCCCGTCGATCCAGATCGGAGGGGAGCGCTTCCGCCTCGCGTTCAAGTCCGTTCCGTCGGCCGAAGCCGGACACGATATGCCGGCCAAGCTGGCGGCCGAAGAAGAGAAGAAAGTTTTTCTAACGGCGGGCGGCAAATACACGGAGGCCGACATCAAGGCCAACGGTTCGACGACGGCGTCGATCAAGTTCAAGGGCATCAAGCCGGTTCACGACACCAAGCCCAAGTCCGGCGAATTGCTTTGCCCAATCTCGATGACCAAAGCGAGCCCCAATTTCACCTGGGCGATTGGCGGCAAGACGTACCAGTTCTGCTGCGTTCCGTGCATTGAGGAGTTCGTGACGCTCGCCAAAGAGAAGCCGGCCGACGTGAAGGATCCGGAAGAGTATCGGAAGAAGTGAGCATCGGCTATCGCCGTCCGCTCGGTCAGTTCCAAGCGGAAGTTCCGTTTCAACGTAGAGGAGTCTGAAATGAAATCGTGGGTACTGCTGTTCGCCGTTGGCGCAGCGCCGTCGGGACTGATCGGCCTTTCTGCGGCCGATACCAAAGCGGACGCTCCGCCGGCGAAAGTCAAATCGACAAAGCTCGTGATCGAGGACATGACCTGAGCGGGTTGCGCCCGGAAGGTCTCCAAAGCCTTGGAGACTGTCACCGGCGTCGAGTCCGTGAAGACCGACGTTAAAGAAGGCACTGCGACCATTACCCCAAAGAAGGACAAGGCTCCGTCGCCCAAGGAACTGTGGGAAGCCGTCGTCAAGGCGGGATTCACACCCAGCCTGATTGAAGGTCCGGGCGGCAAGTTCGACAAGAAGCCCGAAAAGTAAGCAGCACACTCGCCCCGCTCGGACACCCCGGGCGGGGCCTTCCGGAGTTACCGAACATGAATCAATTCCAATTCGCCGCCCAGACATTGATCGTCGCAGCTACTGGTTTCATTGGGTGCAGTCCCGAGAAGAATGGGACTTCCAATGGAGCCACTTCACAAACGCCGAACCCGAACGTCACCGATGAGGTTGCGGTCGAGCGGGCCAAACTGAACCCCGCGGATCGGGCCCTGGTCGAAGCCCAGGAGTGGTGCGTCGTCTCCACGGACGAGCGGCTCGGGGCGATGGGTGCTCCCATCAAGCTGGACATCAAGGGCCAACCGGTGTTCGTGTGTTGCAATGGATGTCGGCGCAAGGCCGAGGCCAACCCGGACAAAACACTCGCCAAGGTCGAGGAGTTGAAGGCGAAAGCCAAAGCCGACAAGGCCGCTCAGAAATAACGACCGCCACATGGGCGATCCAGGAGTCGATCATGCGCGGGATTTCGTTGGCCAACCCAGCCGTCTTACTCGTCGCCGGGACGGCCTGGGCAGCGGAACCGTCGCCCGACGAGGTGTTCGAGCGACGCTTGATGCCGATCTTCAAGAGCCCGAACCCGTCCAGCTGCGTGCAATGCCACCTCGCGGGAGTGGACCTCAAGGACTACATCCTGCCATCCGCCGAGAAGACGTTCCGGTCCCTCCGCGACCAGGGGCTGATTGACTTGGAGGCCCCGGAGAAGTCGAAAATCTTGGCCCTGATCGCCAAGACCGATGGGGACAAGAAGGCTCCGGCCGTCCTCGCAGCCAATCGGAAGTTGGAGTACGAGGCGTTCGCGACCTGGATCAAGGCGTGTGTCGCCGACCCGAAGTATCGAGCGGCCGCGAAGCTCGACGACAGCGAACGGGCCAGGCCGACGCCACCGCCCGAAGTGATTCGCCACGGTCGTTCGGACCAACTGCTGGCCGAGTTCGAGAAGAACGTCTGGGCCCTGCGGTTCCGGTGCATGAACTGTCACACGGAAGGCAGCCCGCAAAACGACAAGGCGGTGAAGGAGTACGGACCAAAGGTCGCGTG
>JANLUE010000240.1:0-1810 GCA_031363325.1 Gemmataceae bacterium | reverse complement strand
AAGCGACGGCCGCCCAACTCGGCATGCCGGTCCGCATCGAAGGTTACAAGCCGCCGCATGACCCACGCGTCAATTCCTTCAGTGTGACGCCCGATCCGGGAGTCATCGAAGTCAACATCCATCCGGCCTACTCGTGGAACGAACTGGTCGAAAACACGGAGGCCGTCTACGAGGAAGCTCGACTGGCTCGCCTCGCGGCCGAGAAATTCATGCTGGACGGCCGGCACACGGGAACCGGGGGCGGCAATCACATCGTGCTCGGCGGCGCGACCCCGGCCGACAGTCCGTTCTTTCGCCGACCCGATCTGCTACGAAGCATGGTCAGCTTCTGGAACAATCACCCGTCGCTGTCGTACCTGTTCAGCGGCCTGTTCGTCGGGCCAACGAGTCAGCACCCGCGCGTCGATGAAGCGCGGCACGATGCGCTGCGCGAACTCGAGATCGAGTTCGGCCAGTTACCGAAAGCCAGTGCCTCGGCCCCGCCCGCGTGGCTCGTCGATCGACTGTTCCGCCATCTCTTGACGGATTCCACCGGCAACACGCACCGAACCGAATTCTGCATCGATAAGCTTTACAGCCCCGATACGGCCGAGGGTCGACGCGGCTTGGTCGAACTGCGGGCGTTCGAGATGCCCCCGCATGCCCGCATGAGTTGCGTCCAACAACTTCTGCTGCGCGCGTTGGTCGGCTGGTTCTGGCGGAAGCCGTACGAACGCGAACTCGTGCGCTGGGGCACGTCGCTGCACGATCGGTTCATGTTGCCGCACTTCGTGGCGGACGACCTGGGCGACGTGTTGGACGAACTCCGAACGCAGGGCGGTTACGCCCTCGACCCGGCCTGGCTTGCGCCGCACGTGGAGTTCCGCTTCCCGACGATCGGCACGGTCACGCAGCGTGGCATCAACCTGGAACTGCGGACGGCCATCGAGCCGTGGCATGTTCTCGGTGAGGAAGTCGCGGCGGGCGGGGCGGCCCGCTACGTCGATTCGTCCGTCGAACGAATTCAGGTGAAGGTTCAAGGGCTCACCGATCCTCGTCATGTGGTGACGTGCAATGGCCGGCGGGTGCCGTTGCATCCGACCGGAACGAACGGTGAATTTGCGGCCGGCGTGCGCTTCCGGGCCTGGCAACCGCCGAGCTGTTTGCACCCGACCATCGGCGTTCACGCGCCATTGGTATTCGATTTGCTCGATACCTGGAACGACCGGAGCATCGGCGGTTGTACGTACCACGTGGCGCACCCGGGCGGGCGCGGCCTCGATACGTTCCCCGTGAACGCCCGCGAAGCGGAGAGTCGGCGAATCGCCCGCTTCTTTCCGTTTGGCCATTCGCCCGGCCCGATCACAGTCCCGCCGACCGAGTCGAATCCGGAGTTTCCGTTGACCCTGGACTTGCGCCGGCCCGAACCCCATGTGTACATGCCTCCTGTTCAACGTGAGCGCACGTTGGCGCTCAGCCGGATGATGGCCGGATCGGTAGAATAATGCTTCGCGAAGCCGGAGAACCGTGGTCCGACGTTTCTTCTGGCTTCGCCCGCCAGTTGCCGAGTTCGCCCACCTCTGGACCCCGGATGTCCGACGGCCTTTCACCAGATTCAACCGAACGGCCGTTAGGTCATCTCCACCTGGGGAACGACCCGACGGCCAGTTACACGGAGTCCACGGACCGCGACGGGCGACCGCGAGCCCACTGGGCCACGCTGTTCGAGTCGCTCGATTGCCTCGGTCCAACCGAGTTGGCCCGCCGCTGGCGCGAAGCCCGCGACCTCATCCGCGAAAATGGCGTCACCTACAACGTCTATGGCGACCCG
>JANLUE010000223.1:0-4151 GCA_031363325.1 Gemmataceae bacterium | reverse complement strand
CGACCACGAAGTTCGCTACGCCTTGGGCCGGATCTTCGAGTACACGAAAGAATGGGAGAAGGCGAAGGCCGAGTTCGCCAAGATTCCGCCGGGGGACAAAATGGCCCGCCGGGCCCGCTACTGGTTCGGCATGGCGCTCTTGCATCAACGCAAATTCGTCGAAGCGGCCACGGTCGCCGACCAGTTCATGCACGACGACCCAACCAACCCGGACGGCGTCGCCTTGCACGTGCGGGCGCTCGCGAAGCTCGGTCAATTCGACAAGGCGGTCCAGGCGGGTCGCGGCTACCTGACGCAGTTCCAGCGCGACGATCGTCGCACCACGACGGTGCGCCTCGCGGTCGCCCGGGCGTTGCTCGAAGCGAACCGCAATCTGGACGCGGCCCGCGAATACGAACTCGCGTTGAGCCGACCGGCCGGCCGCGTGCCCGAAGCGTACTATGGCCTTGCCCGCGCCGCTGAGAAGCTCGGCAACGCCGATCGGGCCACGCAGATCCTTGGCACCCTATGCGGGACGGCCGGCATCGACGTGCGCAGCAAACTCATGCTTGCGGACTATTACTCGGAAGACTTCGAGGACCAACGCGTCATCGAGTTGACCGGCCCGCTCGCCGCGTCCGAACCGAACAACCTGGCGGTGTTGATTCGCCTCGCCGACGCGCAACAGCGGGCGAGCCGTTGGCCCGGCAACCCGGCCGACTGCTTCGGCACCTGCCAGAACATTCTTCGCCAGTCGCCGACGAACGTGCGCGGCCATCTCGCCATGGCCCGCTCGTTCGCGATCACGCAGAACTTTCGCAAGTCGAGCGTGCAATACGACCAAATCATCGCGATCGACCCGGACTTCACGATCCCGCCGCGCGAACGCGCTCGCATCCTGTACAGCGACCACCAGTTCAGCGCCGCCCGGTCGCAGTACAACGTGGTGCTTTCGCCGACGCCGGAGGAAGTGATTTCCGGCCAGATGGGCTACTACGCCCAGCGCGATCCAAAATTCCGTCAGGCGTTTGGCCCGTACCTCGGGGGGCACATGAACGGTGCCGGACTCCGCGCCGAACTCGCTCGCGTCGCCGGGTCGGCCGGGGACGAAGACGTTCGACTCGCCGCACATCGCATGGTTTGCGATTACGATGCGACGATCGCCTGGCAGGAGCCGTTCCGCCTCGAACGCGACGCCAAGGAGTTGAAGGACTACCGCAATTACATGGCGATCCCGCAGTACAACGCGGCCAACCAGTTCGAGCCGACCAACACGGAAACGTTGTTCGACGAAGGCCAGGTTTATGGTGCCTTGAAGATGACCCGGGCCGCCCTGACCTGGTACTCGAACTGCCTCGTCGTCGACCCGACGCATCGCGAGTCGATCGCGGCCAGCGAACGGGCCAGCGCCGAGATCAGCCCCAAGTTCGACCTGAAGTACGACTACTTCCGGCAACGTGGCCGAAGTGGACTCGCGTCGATCGATCGCCATCGCCTGACCGCCGCCGTCTCGCTGCCGATCGGCGACGAGAACGAATACGTCCAGCTCGGCTACATGGCCGTCCAGTACAACCCGCTCGACGATGGCCACCTGTGGGGCAACATCCCCTTCGCTCGCGTTCAGAAGAAATGGGACGACAATCGCTTGATGACCTACGCCCAGGTGAACGTCGAGCAGTACAAGGATCGCTTCAGTACGCGGCCGACCTTCGACGCGGGCTTCTGGTACGACCACAACGACGTCCTGCGAACTCGCGGCGGAGCGTTCCTCGAGAACGTCGCCGAGAATGGCGAGTCGATCCGCCAGGACATCTATCGGCACGGCATCTACGCGGGGGCCGACGTGAAGCCGACGCGAACCTGGGCGTTCGGTGGAACTTACACTTATGCCCATTACTCGGACGACAACGACATGCACATGGGGTGGCTCTACAACGAAGTCGCCCTGTCGTTGCCGCCGAAGATGTTGAAGTTGGTCCAGCGGTTCAACATCTGGGGCTACCGCGAAGACACGCGGTTCCCGACGGCCGACCCACAGGTCGGCCCCGGCACGATCCACCCGTACTTCGCTCCCGATTGCTTCGCCTCGTGGGAAGTGCGGGCCGAGTGGTGGCACTGGCTCAGCCGAGATTACTTCGTGCACAGCAACCAGTGCTGGTACTCGGCCCAGTACGGCTTCATCTGGGACGACCGCCTGACAACCTACCACGACTTCCGCCTGATTGCGAACTACGACATCAACTCGTGGATCTCGGTCGGCGGCGAGGCGCGAGCGTTGATCTCGTCCGGCAAGGCCTACGACATGGTCTCGGCCATGGCGTTCCTGCAGATTCGGTTCCTGGGTCAATAGGCGAAGCACTGAGTATTGAGCACTGCGTACTGAGTACTCAGTACGCAGTACAAGTTGCGATAACTCCCCGTCTGGAGCACACCCGACTCGACGAACGATATGCATGAAGGCCGACTCTGGTCGGGATTGCTAAACTCCGACTACTTCACCCGGGAGTCCGCATGCCTGCCGTCCGGTGTCCGGCTGCCCGCGCGGTACTTCTCTTTCACTCGCGATCGAGGCTTGGAACACGAATCGACCTCGGGTCGATCGTCGTCGAATCATCGAGTTGATTCCGGGAAAGTGAGTCGATCCTTCCAAGATTGGCGGCCCAATGTCCGTACTTCGAATTCTCGGCATCGACCCCGGCCTGAACACGACGGGCTACGCCGTGCTCGAAGCGCGCGAGCCGCGGCCGGCCCTTGTCGAAGCCGGAATGATCCGCTCGGCTGAACGTCGCGACACGCCCGACATGACCGAGCGCCTCAAGTCGCTCTACGACGGCTTGCTGGAAGTGATCGACGCATTCGCTCCAACCGCCCTTTCGATCGAGCAACTTTACGCTCACTACGATCATCCGCGGACGGCCATCTTGATGGGCCACGCCCGTGGAGTGATCCTGCTCGCGGCCGGCCAACGCGGCCTGAACGTGACGAGTTACGCGGCCACGTCGATCAAGAAGACAGTGACCGGCAGTGGCCGGGCGAGCAAAGAACAAATGCAACTCGCCATGCTCCGCGAATTCGGCCTGACGGAAATGCCCGAGCCACACGACGTGGCCGACGCGATGGCAATCGCCCTGTGTCACTTTCACCGCCGCCACGCGCCCGCCGCGGATCGCACGACGCGTGGTGTCGGCGTCAACTTGGCGGCTCTCAATGGAAACTGATACGCGATGCTCACCAAACTGACGGGCGTTCTCAATCGGGTCTTGGACGAGGAGGCGCGGGTTCAAATCGGCCCGTTCGAGTATCAGGTTCTGATCCCCGAATGCGTACGTCGCCAGATTCAAACGCGCGGCGGCACCGAGGCCACCTTTCACATCGTCGAGTATTTCGACGGTGGGTCGAACACGAACAAGATCGTTCCCCGTAAGATCGGCTTCCTGACCGAAGAGGAACTCGAGTTCTTCGAGTTGTTCTGCACGGTGGACAAGATCGGTCCGAAGAAGGCGTTGAAGGCGATGGGCCGACCGGTGAAAGAGATGGCCGACGCGATTCAACGCCAGGACGCGAAGTGGCTGACCACGATGCCCGGGATCGGCAAGCAGTCGGCCGAGCAGATCATCGCTACCTTGAAGAACAAGGTGACGCGGTTCGCGATGGCCCCGGCCCCCCGGCCGAGTTCCGACGGCGCGTCGGTCGAGGTCGACGTGGCGGGCCCGATCTTCGAGGACGCCTACGCCGCCCTCTTGCGATTGGGCCTGAGCCCGGTCGATGCCCGCAATCGGCTCGACGCGGCGGTCGCCGGCGGCCGCAAGTTCACCGCCGTGGAAGACTTGATTTCGGCGATCTTCGCCCGCCCCTAACCCATCGGGAGATTGACATGCGTTCGATGACGTTGCTCGCGGTCCTGACTTTCGGAACGGCCGCGTTCGCCGACGAAAAGGCCGACGCCTGGAAGGCCTTGAAGGGCACCTACACCGTCGAGAAAGCAGTCCTGTTCGGCGAAGAGAACGAGGACTTGAAGGCGGCCGTCCTGACGTTGACGGACGGCAAATACGAAGTCGACTTCGGCGGCCAGGTCAGCAAGGGCACGATCGCGCTCGGCCTCGACAAGAAGCCCAAGACCATGGACATCGAGGAATTGGAAGGGGCCAACAAGGGCAAGATGATCGTGGCGA
>JANLUE010000219.1:0-4010 GCA_031363325.1 Gemmataceae bacterium | reverse complement strand
ATCGGCTGGCCGAGCAGGTTGAACACGCGACCCAGGGTCTCCATGCCGACCGGCACCTGGACGGCCTTGCCGGTGTCGACGGCGTCCATGCCACGCGTCAGCCCGTCGGTCGAGCCGAGGGCCACGCAGCGTACCCGACTGCCGCCGAGGTGCTGTTGGACTTCGCCCGTCAGGTCGAGCGAGATGCCTTTGCTATCGCTCTTGATTTTGACGGCGTTATAAATGTCGGGCAGATAGTCGCCATCGAATTCGACGTCGAACGTCGACCCGATGACCTGCGTGATCCGACCCTTCTTCGCCACAGCGGTAACCATGTTCGCTCCGTTATGCATTACTCAGCTTGATTGTTTCTGATTCAATAATTCAAAAGTCACGAGCCGCCCCGCGTCAATATCGGCCACCATCTTGGCGACGACCTTGCCACCGCGCGGATGAACCCGATCGGCCAGATGGACCAACTTTTCCAAGTTCAATGTGGATCTCGTGTTCTCAACAACGTCAACGAAGTCGCCGAGATCAACCAACCTTTTTGCATGACGTCGGTTCGGGGCGAGCATCGCAACGAACTTGCAAGCGAGCGCCATTTCTAGCTCGGGTATGCGGTGCGTTTTGCCAATCTTCACTACGTGTCGAAAGACCAACTTCATCGTCTCCGACGTCGGCTTCATCACGTCGATCACGATCTTTTGGCTGACCGCGTCGCGAAACCGCGTCACAACGGCGGTGTCGACAATCTCCAAATAAGGATATTCCTCTTCCAGCGCCGCGACCGCTTTGCGAACGTCCTTTTTCGTGACCAAGACATCCACGTCCTGAGTGGCGCGAGACTCACTTCGGTAAGCGATCAGCCCATGCGTCCCCATCAGCACCGGGTTGATCCCCGCCCGGTTGAGTGCGGCGATCGTCCCCTCGGGAGTCACTCGTAACATGTTCGGCTCCCGCACCCGACGAAACCACTTCGTCAATTCGCTGCTGATCTCCAGCGCTTGCAGATGCTCCTTCAACCAGTCTTTCGAAATTCGAGGTTGGCGAACCATGCGATCTTATTGGCTCATTGGGCACAGTGAACTCAAGTCGTCGTGACATTCAAACAGCCGGGGCCTCGAGCCGATCGGCTTCCAATTCGTTGATCCGGGTCTGGAGGCGTTCGGCGAGTTCGGCAATCGCTTCAACCTGCCAACTCAGCATTCGTCGGCTCCGTTCGATCGCTTGAACCGTGCTCGTGCCGCTCGATCCGAGGATCGCAAATCCATTGACCGTCAATCCACATGTCTTAAGGTCTGCTTCCTCGGTGTCGAATTCTGGGAACCAATCTCCGGCCGATCCATCGTCCCAGGCGGCCCGGTTCTCGTAGATGGCCGTCCACAGAATCGATGTCAACCGCCGCTCGGGAACTTCGCCTGATTCCGTCGCTCCGGGCAATGCCGCCACGGCGGGATGGATACCGAAGGCGGCACACAAGTGCCGCGACAGGTCCCGCGAGTTCTCGAGTACGTCCGGCCATTGGTCTCGCGCGAGCCCGATCAATTCGGCGACGGTGCACCCTCGTCGAAACTCGTCCCGGAGGAAGCGGACGACAGCCGGATCGGACCTGAAATTCGGGGTCATGTCGTGTCGCTCCGCTCGTATCGAGCCAACCTCCAATCCAGTCCGGTTGAACGGCGTCCGCGATCTCCAACTCGTCCAACTCCGCCGATGGAACCAGGTCGCTACCTTAAACGATTCGAATTCAAACGGCCGGGGCCTCGAGCCGTTCGACTTCCAATTCATTGATCCGGGCCTGCAAGCGTTCGGCGAGTTCGGACAACAACACAAGGTCTTCGCAGTGCGAGCGGTGTGAAACTTCGACGGCGATGATCGCCATTCGATCGCGCTCCGACAAACCGGCCCAACCCTCGGGGCTCAGTCCGCATCGATTCGCTATCGACGATTCTTGAATGGCATCGTGCCCATGCTTTGTCAGCCCGTCGAACCAGGCGGGTGCTGATTCATCGCTCCAAGTTTCTTTGGATTCGACAACACGCGGCACAAAGATCATGCTCAACTTGGAGTCCCGACATTCTCCCGAGCCGAACGAGTCGGTGGCTCCAATCAATCCAAGGCCACCCGGCCCGATACAAAACGCGGACATCAAATAGTCCGCAGAAATTCGACGAATCGAGTTGGGAAGACGTTCCCGCACGATCCGGACAAGTTCACTGATCGTACATCCCGCCTGAAATCGTTCGCGGAGATCATCGATCAAACCGGAATCGAGTTCACTTTCGCTCGCCATCTTGCATCCCTTTCTCAAATCGAACCAGGATCGCGGAATAACGCCCGGGGTCGCCCAAAGAACTCACTTTATGAACCACCTCGAATCCGTGTCGAATGCACTGTAGGCCGGTCCAAGTTGATCGTGCGGCATCGACGACCTGCATTCCCTCCGCCGAAAGTTCGTTCACTCGATCGAGATTGTCGCCGTACACCCAATCCCCCATGATTTCGCCGACCGCTGAACCAAAATGAGTCATCATCAATTTGAACAAGACCCGACCTCGAACAGTCCCACGCATGCTCGTATCGCGATCGACCGCTCGAACATCGAATGTCAGCCGGCCGTTCGTCAATCGGGCAACGATATAACACTCTGAAATCGACTCATCTTCAATCAGCAACGATTTCGGCGTCGCGTAGACAACTCGGTAGCCCGGCGGGACAACGAAGTCGCTCACGTTTCACCTTTTCGGCACCAGGAAACTCAAGTGATGCGCCGCGTGGACCAGTTGCATTCGAATGCACTCTTCTTTCGTCATTTCTCCAAACAGGGGCGAAGGTACGATCGGCCCCGCGTGGGCCTTAAGTCTTTCGACACTCACTCGCAAAGCCTCGACAGTCTTCGTCGCGTCGCCGCCGGGCTTGGCGACCGTCTCGGGCATCGTTGGCTTGCCGGCCGGGAAGCTCTTCGTTTCGATGTAACCCAACAACTTCTTGCGACCGATCGTCTTGCGGAATCCCCAGAAGATCGGCCGAAGGAACAGCAACAGCTTCGGAAACCCCTCAACCGGAAACCGCATCCATTCGGCCAAATGCGTCGCCACTTGTGCCAAGTCCCAGGTGCCGGCCCGGTCGTAGCCGTTGGCCAACAATCGCTCCGCATCCTGGACGACTTCGTCGAGAGAGGCGAAGGTCAGAGGACGGCGTTCGCAAGTCATTCCTCGGCCTCCCCGTCGAGCGACTTCAAAGCCGCGATCAATTCGGTCGAATGTGCGCTCACGTCGCGGGCCAAATCCCAGGCGGCTTTTCGGACGGCGATCATGTCCTGGGGAGACACCATGATGTCCCGAGCGGCATAATGTCCGCGCCCCGTTTCTTCGCCGCAGAGATCGCCCGTCATTTTCCACGAACCATCCTGCAACTTCCAGCATTCGACCGAGGCGAGGATGGCTTCAAGGGCCGGGCGATCGCTGAAGCCAAACTCCCGGTAGCTCATGAACAACAGGTTTCCTCCGCTCGTCGGCGGATGCTCGCGAACCCGGACTCGCGAAAACTGCCGAGACACCGGGCCGTCCAGTCCGCTCAGAATCGATTGGACCTCCGCGTTGATGGTCGACCAACCAGCCGACGTGGAAATAGGTGCCGAAGCAACCGTTTCGGGCGTCAGATTGAGAGTCGTCATGCCGGCACCCTCGCAACGATCGTTTGTTGTACCCCCGTTGTGAATGGATGGGGGTCGTTACCGGTCCATTGTACCCAATCAATGAGGGCCGCCGCGTCGGGTTGTCCGTACGCATCGCCTGGGCAAATCGTCCAGTGCCCAGCCGTTCCGCCCGCCGAAACGTCGTCGTGAAACGCCTTGAGTCCCTCCGGCAGCCGATCGAGGTCCAATTGAATTGCCAGGTCGCCCGGCGAACAACCGGCTCCGCCGGTTGTTTCTGAAACTGACAGACCGGGAGTCACGCCGGCATCCGGCGAGAGATCCGACACGCGCGTCGGCAGTTTCCCGGATTGGCCTTGCCGCGCCGATAAAC